>JBGSRB010000371.1:0-2339 GCA_041737735.1 Anaerolineae bacterium
GACGCGCCCACGCCCGCCGATCACACGCCGGAAGCCGCCGCGCTGCTGGATGCGTTCCGCTATCGCTTCAACGACGACGCCGATGCAGGCGCGCGCGCGGTTCTCACGCTGACGGGGGCAGATCGACGCGCCGTTATCCGACGATGACGCTTATCTCGATATGCTGGCGACGCTGTTCGTGCAGGCGCAGGCGTTCGAGCTGGTGCGCGATCATCCGGCGTTTAGCTTCATCGAGCGCACGCGCTGGACGAACCTACTGCAAGATCGCGTGAACAAGTTGAGCGCCGCGCCTTACAACAAGAAACAGGTCGAGAATTTGTGGCTGGCGGTGGTGGTGATGGCGGCGGCGATCATCACGGAACAGGGCGACCTGTTCGAGATCGCCGCGCAAGTGCTGCGCGATGTGGTCGATAACGATATTCGTCCGCGCGGATACATTGTGCCAGCCGTTGAGGGCGGCGGCGGCGGGATGTATCGGCAGGTGGCATCGGCGGCGGCGCTGGTGCTGCTGGCGGAAATGGCGCAGCATGTCGGCGTTGATCTGTGGGGGTATGAGCAGCGCGGCGTGTCGGTCGTCACGGCGGCGATCTACCCGATGTATTACTACTACATCACCGACGAGTGGGGTTGGGATGAGAACCTGAGCGTCGAGGATGTGCAGGCGATCTTCGCGCCGTTCGCGGGCTATCTGGAGATCATCAAGGGGCGCACGGGCTTGCGCGATCTGAATCCGCTGCTCGAAGATTTACGCCCGATCTTCACGCCGTATGCGGGCGGCTTGACCACACTCACGCACGGCGTCACGCTCAAGCGGCGCGGGTTGTTCGGGTGAGTTAAACCGGCAATCCGTCGATCCAGCCATAGAACAGCGCGCCGATCAGCAGCACGACGATCCACAGTGCCAGCCACAGCACCCACCCGACGCGCCGCCAGCGCGCCATGATCAGCCCGAAGTGCAGCAGCACACTGTAGCCCGCGATGTAGGGGATGAAGAACACGCCCGCCAACACGCCGATCACCAGGTCGCGCCGCCGCACGGCGATCACTGCCAGCACCACGCCGCTGATCAGCGCGGGGATCAGCCCGATGATCGCGCGGGGTGCGACGTTGATCGTGATAGCCACCGGATACCGTTCGGCGCTGGCAAGCCAAGCGTTCAACCAGTCGCCCCACACAATGAACGACGCCAGCAGCAGCACCAACAGCACCAATACCCACCTCACCAACTGACGCCACGTAAAGCCAAGCACATAGCCGAGCGCATTCTGCGGTTTCGCCAGCAGCAGCGGCGCGCTATACGCGGGCGGAACCAGCAGCGCCAGCACGACGATCCAGTCGATGTTGAGTTCGATAGCGGTGTTCAGCGCCAGCGGAGAGGCGAGCAGCAGCGCGATCTCCATACGTTTGCCGCCGAACTTGTAAACCACCGCCGCCAACGCCAGAAAATAGATCAGCATTTGCGCCAGCATCGACAGCGCGAACGGCAGCAGCGCCGTGGGCGTGAGGATGAGCAGCACCCACGGCGGGTTGACGAATCCGCTGAGGGTATAGGGCGCGCTTAAGTGGTTGGGGGCTTTGGTGAACGTCCATGCTTGATCGCCCCACACATAGATGCGCGATTCCTCATAAGGCACGCCGTAGAGCAGCACGCCGATGATCCACCAGATCAGCGCCGCGCCGCCTGCGATCAGCAGCATGTGGCGCAGGGTGGGCGTGTTGCTTAAGGGCAGCGGTGCGCGTGCGGTCATGGGCGGCATCCTGTGTGCGTGTGCGGTATGGTTATGATTCTACCGTTTAATCTAGAGTGAGGTATAATAAATTTAATTGTCAAATTGCAAAGATTGACTCCAAAATAATGTCAACGTCCACAAGATATTTATTATTGACTATCGCTTCTATTAGTATATTATTTACCACGTCGTTTTCATGGATTGCAGGTAATCATCGAACCTTACTTTTATCTGCTGAACAATTATCAGCTGTGAGCTTCACTACAGGCGACCAGCAAGCATATATAGATTACGTTACTACAGGTGAAACAACAGCTCCTTACAAGTATCGAATTGTGCCTCTCCTAATTGTAAGATTGCTCATTTCTGTGGAAATGAATCCATATCTTGCTTTCATTCTAACTAATTCTATCGAGTTAATTCTGGCATGTTTGCTGATGGCGCACTTGCTAGAACGGTTTTTTAAAGCTAGGTTGTGTTGACATTTCAGCGTAACCAAATCAAGGTGCTGACAAAATGCAAAAAGCCAAGATACGAGCGATCCAGTTTTTCGAAGCGCGAGAAAATACGCC
The DNA here is from genome assembly GCA_041737735.1 of Anaerolineae bacterium. GTDB lineage: Bacteria > Chloroflexota > Anaerolineae > Aggregatilineales > Phototrophicaceae > Flexifilum. The sequence continues at coordinate 2,303 of JBGSRB010000371.1, forward strand.
GAAAATGCTTGATCTTGTTGATGAAACATTCTACCAA
>JBGSRB010000383.1:0-2138 GCA_041737735.1 Anaerolineae bacterium
CAACCTGCCCCTGGCGGGGAGCGCCGCCGCCGCAAGCGATGTCCACGTGAGCGACACGCTGAAACGCGAACTTCAGGACGCGCTGATCGCCCGTTCGCAGGACTTTGCCAACGCCGACCTGCGCGCCCGTATCGCCGCGGGGCAAGCATTGGGTAACTTAGGCGACCCGCGTTTTGAGCAGCGCACGGGCGCACACGGCGACTACCTGCTGCCGCCGCTAGTGGATATTCCGGCGGGAACATACCCCATCGGTGACGACAACAGCAGTGATGACGACGAAAAGCCAGCGCATATGGTCACGCTCGACGCCTTCCAGATCGGGCAGTTCGCAGTGACGAACGCCGAATATGAGCTGTTCATCGAAGCGGGCGGCTACGAGGACGAGCAGTGGTGGGACACCGACGAGGCGCGGGCGTGGCTGCGCGGCGAAGGCAGTACCGAGGGGCTGAAGCAGGGTAGACGCGATTTATGGAACAACTTACGGGATAACTGGACTGAAGAGCGCATTAACGCGCTTGTTCCAGACCGTTTTACGTCTGAAGAAGCGGAGTGGTATATCTGGTTTCGGGGTTTAAGCGAAGAGAACCGTTAGGAACGCCTAGCAGAATGGTATCCTGAAGGCAAAACCTACCGCCAACCGGAATTCTGGGATGACACGCGCTTCAACAACCCAGCGCAGCCCGTCGTTGGCGTAACGTGGTTTGAAGCGCGCGCCTATTGCCGGTGGTTATCCGCGCAAACGGGGCAGACCTACGCACTGCCAACCGAAGCGCAGTTTGAAGCGGCGGCGCGCGGCACCGACGGACGCGCATACTCGTATGGCATCCCCTTCGATACAACGCGGAGCAACACGTTTGAGAGCCACATCCGGCGCACGACGCCGGTCGGCATTTTCGACAACGCCACGCCGGAAGGCGCACTGGATTTGACGACGAACGCCTACACGTGGACGACGACGATCTATGACCAGGAGGCGTTCGCCTATCCTTACCGGGCGAACGATGGGCGCGAAGATGTAAACAGTACAAGTGTTCTCCGGGCGCTGCGGGGCGGTTCGTGGGGCGTCAATCGAGGTGCTGCGCGCGCCGCGTTTCGCCTCGACTATGATCCAAACTTCCGTAACTTTAACCTCGGTTTTCGGCTAGTGTGTGGTGACTTCAAATCATTGAATCGCTGATCGCTGGTGGGGCGCTAGCCCCTCCGCAGTGTGTTGTTTTAGTCCTGTCTTCTCTCGCGCAAAGCCAGCCAGCAACGATAGTTTGCCTCCGAATTCGAAATTTCTGATTCACTGTGCGGAGAAGGTTGGAAGCAAGTGAACTGTCCCCACTAGGACCAGTGATTCAACGAGAAAGGGGACGGCACAACCGAAAACCGATAAAGCTGCCACGATCATATGGACCAGAGTGGTCACCGCGGAACACGGAGCGGGCGACGAACTGAAAGTCGTACCACGAGCCGCCGTGCAGCACCCTGTTAGAATCAGAACTCACATCCTCTTTTTCCGCATCAAAGACAGGCTTACCGTACTTCGTCAAACACCATTCCCAAACGTTCCCGCTCATGTCTAGCGCCCCGACGGGGGATGCTCCATTTGGGAAGATGCCCACTGTCACCGTTTGCTTGATTCCCGTTGAGCTTATATTCCCCTGGGAGGGATCGTTCTCACCCTCATACGGGTATTGACGATCATCATTCTCTCGCGCTGCCCGCTCCCATTCAAACTGGGAAGGTAGGCGTACTTCGTAACCCAATTTCACGCTCAGCCAGCGGCAGAATGCCACCGCATCATACCAACTGACGCGCTCACGCGGGTGATTGCCATACTTGAAAGCTTGATCACCCAGCTGCGCTTTATGCTCGTCGCTGGCGGCTAATCCGTCCCACCATGTCGGGTTGGTAAATCCGTCCGCCGCATCGATGAACGCCTGAAACTGCGCGTAGGTCACGGGACAACGGGCGATCTGGAAGTCGTAGTCCAGCGTCATCCCGCCATCTTGATAAGTGAATGCGCCTGCTGGCACTTCGCACCAGACAATATCAGGTAAACCATCCGCGCGTAAGCCGACGCCGGGGCGATTATCGAGCATCGCCCCATCCGGCAGCAGCGTCCCTAACGCCCGTCCCACAGCGGCGCGGGC
>JBGSRB010000445.1:0-5005 GCA_041737735.1 Anaerolineae bacterium
CTTCGAGGTGGATCAATTCGCCGCGTTCGCGCGCGTCGTGGCGTCCGGCGACGCGGTTGGTACTCGGCTCAATGCCGACCACATAATTGCCTGCGCCCAACATGCGCCAGATCAACGGATGCGGGAATTGTGCCTTATGAAACACCTGATACGCGCCGATGCCCAACGCCCGATTGAGGATCGCGGCGGGAACTGTGCCGCCTGTTTCCGCGATCGGTTCGTATTGAAACACGCGCTCGGTGTAAGTGGCGTCGGGCGCGTCGATGGTGGTGAAGCCTTCCACGGGATAAGCGCCCGCGGGCGTGAATTTAGCCGCTGGCACGACGATTTCCGCGCCTGCATCGACCACCGGAAAGCCATAATTGATGTGATACAACAGCATGTGCGGCGTGCGCTGTGCGCCGACGTTGGTCACGGTGTCGAACACTTCGAGCGCCGTTGATCCGACGCGCGCCTCGATGCGGCGGCGCAGCAGCAGCGCTTCACCCATCGCCATCGCTTGCAGCACTTCGCCTTCGGCAAACAGGATGCACTCGTCGCCTTCCCACCGTTCGCCATAACCGACTAAGCGCGCGGGCAAGTTGGAGATGCGTCCGTGCAAGCCATAGTTCACCGTGGCGCGCGCGGGATAGCGATACTGCGTGGCGTCGTCTTCCGCGTGAAACAGCGCGTGATCGAGTCCGCACGTGGTCAGCAGACCGCCGCCGAACCCGCGCAGCCAGCCGAGTCCTTCGTGTTCGGCATACCACGGCCCCGTGAAGCCCGTCGCGGATTGCCACGCCAACGCCATGCCGTTGTACTCGGCGCGCCCAATGTCGAACGCGCGATCCACCAGCACATCGAAGCTGAAGCCCGCGCCCGTGCGAAATTCCAGCACGCGCACGCCGCGCTCACCGCCATCACCGAGCGTCAGCAGGCGCACGCCCGCGATCTGATCGAGCCGTCCCACTTTGTGCAGCAGGGCTTGGCGGGTATACGTTTGACCAAATAATGCGACCATTTTAAGAACCCTCACCATCAATCCATGAAAAATAGGCAAAGCACCCGCTATTATGATCGCAATTGCTAGAAATTCATCAGAATTGCCCGCCTTCCTCTAGACTTTTCGCCCGCGATCAGATTATTATAAGATGTGGAAATCCCCATTTGTGTTTGCATGAGGTGTGTGTATGCCGATTTATACTTATCGTCGTCAAGATGGTACGACGTTTGACCTTCGCCAGAAGTTCACCGATGATGCGCTCACGGTCGATCCCGCAACCGGACAATCCGTAGTGCGTGTGGTTCATGCGGCAGGCGTGATCTTCAAAGGGTCGGGCTTCTACATCAACGACAGCAAGAGTAAATCCGCCAGCACGCTGAGCAATGGCAGCAGCAAGAACGGCGATAAGCCGGCTGAAGGCAGAGCCGACGGCGAGTCGAAGGCGGAAAGTAAGGGCGATGGCAAAGCGGAAAACAAACCCGCCGACGCCGCCCCCGCTGCCAGCAAAAGCGAGACCAAGCCCACGACAGCGGGCGCAGCCGCGGACTAACCCGCGCGGCGTTCGTTGTGCTTAAACAGCAGCTTCATCCCCGCCCACCAGCGGGGATTTTTCGTTTGTGTGCGTCAGCCTGCTTCCGCGCCGAAGATCGTGTCCGCCAGTTCGAGCAAACGCGCGCGCGCAGGCGCATCATAGCCCTTGCTGGCGAGATAATGATCGAGCAGTTCGGGATCGCTCAAGCCTTCGGGGTTCGTGCCTAAACGCGCGCGCGCGGGCTGCTCCACCTCTTTACGGATGCCTGCGATATACGCCGCCCCCGCGCGGATCAGCGCATCACGGATCATGCCCTCTTTGAGTTTGGCTTCGCTTTCCGGCGTCAGATCGATGATCACGCGCACGACCGCGCCCGCCACCGACCGCCGCGCGATCATGCTCAGCAGTTCCTCAGTCGGATCATCCACGTCGCGCAGATCAGCGCGAATCGTCACAAACGGACGCGCGTCCACGCCGTGAAATTTCCAGCGCACGTGTTTACGTTCGAGTTCGACCCAACAGAAGCCTTTAGCGTCGGCTTCTTCGCCAAAGTCGATTCGTTCCAGTGATCCGCTGTAGACGATGGGCGGCACACCGACGCGCCCTTCGGTCAAGTTTTGATGTTTGTGAATGTGACCGAGCGCGACGTAATCCCAGCGATCATCCGCCAGCGTGCTAGGCGACACCTGAATGTCGCGCCCCAGCATGATGCCGCGTTCGCTGCCGAACTGCGCCCCGCTGACCGTGAAATGTCCCACCAGCACGCGCGGCAGATCATAAGCGTCGGCGTCGCTTGCCAGTTGTTCGAGTTCGGCGGCAAGCTGGCGTCCCACCAGATCATCCGTTTCCGCGATGGTCTTGCCCTGTGTTTTCAACCCCTTGAGCAAGCGCGAACGCAGCGGATAGGGCGCAGCGCCCACCGCGACGCCGCCGCGCTTGGTGTCGATCACATGCAGCTTGTATTCATCGGCAACCCACACATTCGGCACATTGAGCGTGTGATAAATTTCGATGCTCGACGCTTTGAGTTCGGCGGGCGGCACATCGTGATTGCCCACCAGCATCACCAGCGGCGCGAGATCGATCAAGTCGCGCACACGGTGGGCAAATTCACGTTGATAAGTGGGGTTGGGGGTGCGCGTTTTGAAGGCATCGCCCGCGAAGATCGTCAGATCGACATCGTTCGACTTGGCGAAGTCGATCATTTCGTCCATGCGGTGTAGAAAATCCCGCACGCGCTTGTTCAAACCGCTTTCGTGGTCGATGCCGCCGTAATTTTCCATGCCGATATGCACATCGGCAAAGTGCAAAACGCGGATCGGTTCGCTCATGGCGTGGGGATGGTTTCAAGATACGGCAGGCTATCGCGCATATCGTCCACCGTGTCCATTTCGAGCGTGATCGACGGCGGACTCGGCAACTCGCGCACCTGCGCCAGCAGCGCGCGATAATCGAGAACGCCGTTATGCAGCCCGCGATGATAATCCGTCACGCCATCGTTGTTGTTGATGTGCAGGTGAACCAGATACGGCTGCATGGTGGTCAGCCATGTGGTGAATGGCACGTTGGAATACAAATGCGCGTGTCCCACGTCGAGACAGGCGCGCAAATTCGGGTGATCGACGGCTTTCAGCACATCCCCGATGATGTCGGGATCGAATTCCCACATATTCTCGACGGCGACCAGCACGCCCAACTGCTGAGCATACAGCGCCAATTCGCCCCAGAAGTCGATGTTGCGCTGCTGCCAGCCCACGCGATACTCGCGCGTGTGAATCGACGCGATGAAATTGGCGTGCAGCACGACCACGCCCACGTGCAGTTCCTGCCCGATTCGCAGCGCGTGGCGGAAACGTTCCGCGCACACTGCGTTGATCTTCTGATCGGGGCTGCCCGACGCCATATCCATGAAGGGTCCGTGCATGGCACGCGCGCCGCGCACGGGTTCAAGCCAGCGCTTGTATTGTTCGATGGCACTGCGCCAGTCGCCATCCAGCAGATTGGGATAGGCGAACGCCATCATTTCGATGCCGAAATTATGCTGATCCGCCAGCGCCAGACACGCTTCAATGTTTTTGGGGCTTGCACTCAGCAGAATGTTGTCGCTCACGGCATCCTCAACGGCACGCAAGTTAGGTTTAGGTTTAATGAACAGTCTACACGAACGCGGTCACAGCAGCAACCAAGCGTCTTTATCTTTATAGCTTCTTTATAGTTCCCCTCAAGATCACTGCGCGCGCTCGACCAGCGGTTGCACACGATCCTCAACCGCGCGCACTGCGTCAGCCAGCACCGCCATGCCTTCATCGATCTGCTCGTTGGTGATGTCCAGCGGCGGCAGGAAGCGCACGCAGTTGGCGTATAAGCCCGCGCGCATCAAGATCACGCCGCGTTTGAGCGCCTCACCGATCACATCGAGCGTCTGCTGGGCGGCGGGCTGCTTGGTCAGCGGATTCGTGACCAGTTCGATCAGCAGCATCGATCCCAACCCGCGCACATGATCGACCAGCACCGACTCGCGATCAATGTCTTCGAGCTGCTTCCGCATCCGCGCGCCGACCTGCGTCGCCCGCGTGAGAAATTCCGGTTGACGCAGCAGCTTGATCGTCTCAATAGCGGCGACACACGCCAACGGGTTGCCGCTGTACGTGCCGCCGAGTCCGCCGGGGTGCGGCGCGTCCATGAGTTCGGCGCGACCCGTCACGGCGGCGATGGGCATACCCGCGGCGATCGATTTCGCGCTCACCAGCAGATCGGGCGCGATGTCGTAATGCTCGACCGCGAACAGCTTGCCCGTGCGCCCGAAGCCACACTGCACCTCATCGCTGATCATGACGATGCCGTGTTCGTCGCACAATTCACGGATGCGCTTCAGGAAGCGCGGCGGCACAGGCAGGAATCCGCCTTCGCCCTGCACCGTTTCGATCACGATGCACGCCACCGCCGACGGATCGACCTGCGCGATCAGCGCATTTTCTAAGCGCGCGATGGCGTCGTCAATGTAGATGTTTTCTTCCATGCCCGACGGACGGCGATACACATTGGGGAACGGCAGGCGGTAAATTTCCGGCGCGAAGGGCCCAAAACCCTTCTTGAACAGGCTGTACTTGCTCGTCATCGCCAGCGCCAGATTCGTCCGCCCGTGATATGCGCCCTCGAACACGATCACGGCGCTGCGTCCCGTGGCGCTGCGTGCGATGTTGACCGCCGCCTCGACCGCTTCTGATCCGCTGTTGAGCAGCACACTTTTCTTAGCGAAGTCGCCGGGCGTGATTTCGTTAAGTGTTTCCGCCAGTTCGATGTAAGGTTCATAACTGGCGACGATGGCGCACATATGGATCAACTTGGCGGCTTGATCTTGAATCGCGCTGACGACGCTTGCCGGCGTATGTCCAACCGCCAGCGCGCCGATCCCGCCCGCGAAATCGAGCAGCGTATTGCCGTCGGCGTCGGTCACAGCCGCGCCGTGGGCTTCCACCTCCGCCAGCGCT
>JBGSRB010000458.1:0-1664 GCA_041737735.1 Anaerolineae bacterium
AACGCGGGTCGGCGGGACGCACCTCGATCAGCGCGTTCGCCAGCACCCAATCCGCGAAAATCTGATCGACACCCGCTTCGCCGCGCGCGCGCAGCGTGTTATCGACCGCGTTCAAGCCGCGCGGGTGATCGTCGGCGCTCAGTTCGCGCATGAAGTCGATGCCGAAGCGCTCATAGAGATACTGCATGAACAGCGCCGCCGCGCCGTAATCCGCGCCGCGCCGCAGCGGGTCTTCGCTCCAGTTGTTGAGTTGCGTATCCGGTTGCGCTAAAAAGCTGTAGATCGTGCTGCTTAAATCGCGGTAGAAATAATATTGGGTGAACTCGCTAAAGCCTTCGTTCATCCACGTTTCTTCATTGGGCTGAAGATTGTGGCGGATCATGTGCTGGAACTCATGCGCGAAGATGCTTGCGACCAGCGTTGTCGGAAAATCAACGCCAATGGCATCGAGATTAAAAAAGAACAGCTTGCGCTCGTTGCTGACCGACACCGCCGCGCGCGGGAACATATGATCGCTGGCGAAATAGGCGGCGGTCGTGTTACCGAGACCGCGCGCGAACAAGCCATGCACGCGCGGATCGCCGTCGATGCCGCGCGCGGTTTCTTCGCCCCACAGATCGCGCAGCGGGTCATAAATGCGCGTGTCGAAGGCGTCCGCCAGCGCATTCAAGGTTGGCTGCGGCACGCGCTGTCCACGTTCGACCCACAGATAAATATGATCACCGATGGCGCGCAGTTCGGCGTCGATGGTGAAGATGCGCGTGCTGCTGGTGTCGCTGACGGTGAAGGCTTCAACATCACCTGGGCGGCGCAGCGGCGGCGTGTCGGGGATCGGCGGGAACTCGGTCACGCCGAGCAAGCGCTGCGCCAATTCCAGTCGATCACGCGGGGGCAGTTCGGCGGCGTCGAGCGCGTCCACGGTGGGAAAGGTGTCGAGCGTCGGCGCGTCCTGCGCGTGAACGGTGAGGGTGAGCAGCAGCGCGGTGAGAGCGATCAACAGCGTGCGGGATAGGCGGTGTTTAATCAAGTTTGTCATCCTCAGATTACGTGGCGACTGTTCAGATTTACCCCGGCTTGATGGCGACGATCTGCGAGATTTGATGCGCTTCGCTGGCGTGGATCACGCGCCAATCCCCGAACGAACCCGCGAGTTCGCCCACATCCAGCAGATAATCGGGCGTGAAATCGGGTTTAAGCTCGCTCATGCGCGTGTTAAACGACTCGTAGATGATGCGTCCGCCGGGTTTGACGGCAGCGCGCAGCTTGGGGATGAGATCGCGCTGCACGAAGCGAAACACGCAGATCAGATCGTAGCCGCGCGCGTCGAAGTTCGCGCTTTCGAGATCGATCTGAAACAAGTTGAGGTTGCGTAATGATCGCACGGCGGCTTCATCGCGCACACGGTTGAGCGCCACGCGGCTGATGTCCATCAGCGTGGTGATGTAACCCTGCTGCGCCAACCATAAACCGTTTTGTCCCAAGCCGCACGCCAGATCAAGCGCGAACTGTTCGGTTGACGAATCGCGCAGCGGCGGCGTAAATTGCAGCAGCAGCGGATCGGGCGCGGGCAGCGCTTGCTCGGCGCGCGCTTTATGCTGCGCATCCCACTTTTGACGGTCGGCGACGCTCATGCGTTGCGTCCGTAGTAGATGGGCGTGTAATCC
>JBGSRB010000471.1:0-18084 GCA_041737735.1 Anaerolineae bacterium
GCCGCGCGCGTCGCTGCTGTGCAGCCGTGGGCGGTCGATGTCGCCAGCGGCATCGAGTCCGCGCGCGGGGTGAAAGATCACGCCAAGATGCAGGCGTTCATTAAAGCGGCTAAAGGTTGGGAATAATCGTTATGACCGTGAGTAGAAACGACACTATGTACATCCAAACGCACAGCACCAACGTCCCCGATGATCGGGGTTATTATGGCGAATTCGGCGGACGCTATGTGCCGGAAACGCTGATCCCCGCGCTCGATGAATTGATCACCGCGTATGATGAAGCGATGGCGGATGCCGACTTTCAAGCGCGCTTGGCGCATCTGCAAACCACCTACACCGGACGCCCCACCCCGATCACTTACGCCGCCCGCTTGAGTGAGCAACTCGGCGGCGCGCAAATTTACCTCAAGCGTGAAGATTTAGCCCACACCGGCGCGCACAAGATCAACAATGCGCTGGGTCAGGCGTTACTCGCGCAGCGCATGGGCAAGCAGCGCGTCGTCGCGGAAACCGGCGCAGGACAGCACGGCGTCGCCAGCGCGACCGCCGCCGCCCTGCTCGGCTTGGAGTGCATCGTCTATATGGGCAGTGTGGACATCGCCCGCCAGCAACCGAACGTCTTTCGCATGAAGTTGCTCGGCGCTGAAGTCATTCCGGTGGAAAGCGGCAGCAAAACGCTCAAAGACGCGATCAACGAAGCGATCCGCGATTGGGTGACGAACGTCAACACCACCTTTTATCTGCTCGGCTCGGCGTTGGGTCCCCACCCCTACCCGATGATGGTGCGCGACTTCCAAAGCGTGATCGGTGTCGAAGCGCGCGCGCAAATGCTCGATCAAGCGGGGCGCTTGCCCGATGCTTGTATCGCTTGCGTCGGCGGCGGCAGCAACGCCATCGGCTTATTCCACGCCTTCCGCGACGATGAAGCTGTCGAATTGATCGGCGTCGAAGCGGGCGGACACGGCATCGCCAGCGGGGAACATGCCGCGCGCTTTGCCGATCTCAACATCAGCCGACCGGGGGTGCTGCACGGCACGCGCTCATTCGTTATGCAGAACGCCGACGGGCAGATCATGAATACGCACAGCATCAGCGCGGGGCTTGATTACGCCTCTGTGGGACCCGAACACGCCTTCCTGCGCCAAAGCGAACGCGCCTATTACACCAGCGCCACCGATGAAGAAGCACTCGCTGCGCTGCAAACCCTGAGCAAGCTCGAAGGCATCATCCCCGCGTTGGAAAGCGCGCACGCCGTCGCGGAAGCGATCAAGCGCGCGCCCACCATGTCGCGCGATTCGATCCTGCTGATCAATGTCAGCGGGCGCGGCGATAAAGACCTCGATACCGTGATCAAGGCGCTCGAAGCATGATCGAGCGCCACATGGTCAGCTTTATTTTGTACACAGCCGATGATCGTGTGCTGTTGCAACAGCGCGATGATAAGCCCGATTTGGCGTATGGGGGTTACTGGACGATCTTCGGCGGCGCGGTCGAGGCTGGCGAATCGCCAGAAGCGGCAGTCCGGCGCGAGTTAGAGGAAGAACTCGCGCTGGCGCTGCCGCTGCATCATGTCGAAACTTATACCTGCCCGATCCGCAGCATTCCCGATCAGGTGGCGGTGCGCGTGCATGTCTACGCGGGCGAACTCACGCAGTCCGTCGAGTCGCTCACGCTGCATGAGGGGCAAGCGATGGCGCTGTTCGACGCGGAGTCCGCCGCGCGGCTCGATCTGGCGTTCGGCAAGTCGCCGGTGTTAACGCGCTGGTTTGCAACGCGCGCTCAGACGTTGGGCTGATAGCCCTGCAAGCTGCGGATATACTGCGCGCGCTCGAACGCGCCGGGATCAGCGGCATTGATCTGGCTGACGCTGCCGCGCATCTGCCGGATCGACTCGTATTCGTTCTGTTCCAGCCATGCGCGCATACCGCTGTCGAGCGTGGTGAGATACTCGATGCCGTGGCGCAGCAGCGCCGATGCGGTCATGGTCACGTTCGCGCCCGCCATCACCAGCTTGATCACATCTTCGGGCGTGTGAACGCCGCTGGTCGCCGCCAGATCGAGTTTCACGCGCCCATACAGCAAGCCGATCCACGTCAGCGGCAGGCGCAGCGCTTGCGGCGTGCTGAGGATCACGTTGGGGCGCACTTCGAGCGTTTCCAGATCAATATCGGGCTGGTAGAAGCGGTTGAACAACACCAGCGCATCCGCGCCCGCTTCTTCCAAACGCAGCGCCATATGGGTGAAGCTGCTGAAAAACGGACTGAGCTTGACCGCCAGCGGAATGTTCACCGCCGCTTTGACCGCGCGCACAATGCTCAAATACAATTCTTCGACCTGCGCGCCGGAAATATCGGGATCAGTCGGCAGCCAGTAGATGTTGAGTTCGAGCGCGTCCGCGCCCGCCCCTTCCATCTCGCGCGCGAAATCAACCCAACCCCCAAGCGATACACCGTTCAAGCTGGCGATCACCGGGATGTCGAGCGCCGCCTTCGCGTCGCGGATCAACTGGAGATACGCCGCCGTGCCAACGTGATATTGTTCCGGTTCGGGGAAATAGGTCAGCGCTTCGGCGTAGCTGTCCGTGCCGTAATTCAGGTGATGATCGAGCGCTTCGCGTTCAGCGCGAATTTGTTCCTCAAACAGCGAAAACAGCACCACCGCCGCCGCGCCTGCGTCTTCCATGCGGCGCAAGTTGGCGATGCTTTCCGTCAATGGGTTGGCGCTGACCACCAACGGCGATTTTAAGTCCAAGCCGAGATAGGTCGTGCGCGTGTCGAGAGTCATGATCACCTCAAAAATGCTGTGTTAATAAACGGGTCGGGCAGGATAAGCGGGGCTTAGCGCACCAAACCCCGCTGTTAAGTCAGATTAGCCCCCGTTCGCGCCATAGGGACGCGACGCGAGATATTGATACATCGCCCAGCGCAAGTTGGCATCTTCCTGCGCTTGGGCAAACAGGGTTTTCGCCGTGTCCGGTTGACTTAGTTCCAACATGCGGAAGCGATTCTCCATCCGCAGATACTCTTTCACCGGAATTTTCGGCGGACGCGAGTCGAGCATCAGCGGATTCTCGCCCTTATCCGCGCGCAGCGGGTTGTAGCGGAACATCAACCATTGTCCGCTTTCGACGGCGGCTTTCTGATTCCGCATCGCTGTCGTCATGTTGATGCCGTGCGCGATGCAGTGACTATACGCAATGATCAGCGACACGCCCGGGTACTGTTCCGCCTCGATGAAGGCACGTAGGGTTTGTTCATCGCGCGCGCCCATCGCCACCCGCGCCACGTACACGCTGCCATAGGTCATGGCGATCATGCCCAAGTCTTTCTTGGCGGCAGTTTTGCCCCCCGCCGCGAACTTGGCAACCGCCCCGCGCGGCGTGGCTTTACTCATCTGACCGCCTGTGTTGCTGTACACTTCGGTGTCCATCACCAGAATGTTGACGTTGCGCCCGCTGGCAAGCACATGATCCAAGCCGCCGAAGTCGATGTCATACGCCCAACCATCGCCGCCGACGATCCACACATCGCGCTTGACCAGCACATCGGCGTTGGTCAGCAGGCGCGCGGCTTCCGCACCCACCGCACCGCCCGATGCGATTAACGCGGGCAGGCGATCCTTGAGCAGCGCGACGCGCTCACGTTGTTCGTAGATGCCGCTTTCGTCGCTTTGATCAGCGTCGATCAGCGCCGTGACCAGTTCGCCGCCTAACGCGTCCGCCAGATGGCGCAGCGCTTCCACGGCGTCGGCGTGCTGTTGATCGAGCGCGACGCGCATCCCTAAGCCGAATTCGGCGTTATCTTCAAACAGTGAGTTCGCCCACGCGGGCCCGCGTCCGTCGGCGTTCGCCGCCCATGGAGTCGTGGGCAAATTGCCGCCATAAATCGATGAGCATCCGGTCGCGTTGGCGATCAAGCTGCGGTCGCCGTACAACTGCGAGATCAGCTTGAGATAGGGCGTTTCGCCGCAGCCCGCGCACGCGCCGCTGAACTCGAACAACGGTTGCTGCACCTGCTGCTGGCGAATACTACCGATCTTGATGTTGCGCCGATCCACTTCCGGCAGTTGGGTGAAGAAGTCCCAGTTAGCGCTTTCCGTCGCGCGCAACGGCGGTTGCGGACGCATGTTGATCGCCTTCAACGCCGCTACGCTTTTATTCTTAGCAGGACAAACATCCACGCAAATGCCGCAGCCCGTGCAATCTTCGGGCGACACCTGAATCGTATATTTCATGCCCGCCCACTCATTATCGCGCGCATCCGTCGCTTGGAAGGTCGGCGGCGCGTCCGTCAGCAGTTCCGGCTCATAGGCTTTGATGCGAATGACCGCGTGCGGACACACAAACGCGCACTTGCCACACTGGATGCACACGTCCGGGTCCCACACGGGAATTTCATCGGCAAGATTGCGCTTTTCGTACTGCGTCGTCCCGACTGGATATGTGCCGTCGTTGGGCATGGCGCTGACGGGCAGTTCGTCGCCGCGCCGCGCGATCATCGTGCCTAACACCGTTTGCACAAACGTCGGCGCGTTCGCTGTCACGGGTGGCAGCAGTTGCGCGACGCTGGTCACATGTGCGGGATACGCCAATTCATGCAGATGATCGAGCGTCATATCGACCGCCGCGAGATTCTTCTCGACGACTTCGCCGCCCTTCTTGCCATACGTCTTGGCGATCGAGTCCTTGATCGCGGTGATGGCTTCGTCACGCGGCAGCACCCCGCTGATGGCGAAGAAGCATACCTGCATCACGGTGTTGATGCGTCCGCCCATGCCTGCGTCGCGCGCGACGCGATCCGCGTTGATCACATAGACGTGCAGCCGCTTCTCGATGATCTGTTCCTGCGCGCGCTGCGGCAGACGATCCCACACTTCTTCAGTTGCATAGGGGCTGTTCAGCAGCAGCACACCATCGGACGTGGCATCGGCTAACACATCGTATTTTTCGAGAAAGCCCCATTGATGGCACGCCAAGAAATTCGCCCGCGTGATCAAGTAATTCGCACGGATCGGCTGTGCGCCGAAGCGCAAATGGCTGACCGTCATCGATCCCGATTTTTTCGAGTCGTAAACAAAATAACCCTGCGCGTAATTCGGCGTGTTCTCACCGATGATCTTGATCGAGTTCTTGTTCGCGCCCACCGTGCCATCCGCGCCCAAGCCGTAAAAGACCGCGCGCACCACATCGGGCGCTTCAATGTCAAATGATGGATCAACCGTCAGGCTGGTGTGCGTCACGTCGTCATTGATGCCCACCGTGAAATGATTCTTGGGCGTGGGCGCGCTCAGGTTGCCGAACACCGCCTTGACCATCGCGGGCGTGAACTCTTTCGACGACAAGCCATAACGCCCGCCCGCTACGCGCGGCAGTCCAGCGCCCGTCCATGCTTCGACCAGCGCCGTGATCGTGTCGAGATACAGCGGTTCGCCCGCGCCGCCGGGTTCTTTGGTGCGATCCAGCACCGCGATCTGCTTAACTGTTGCTGGCAGCGCCGCCACAAAACGTACCGCATCGAACGGGCGATACAAGCGCACTTTCAGCACGCCGACGCGCTCACCCGCCGCGATCAGGTGATCGACCGTTTCATGCACAGCTTCAGCACCCGACGCCATGATCACGATCACGCGCTCAGCATCGGGCGCGCCGTGATATTCGTAGAGTTGATAGGCGCGTCCGGTCAGCGCCGCGAACTGATCCATCACCTGCTGCACAATCGCAGGGCAGGCATCGTAAAACGGATTGACCGTTTCGCGCGCTTGGAAATACACATCGGGGTTTTGCGCCGTCCCACGGATCACGGGATGATCGGGCGATAAGCCGCGCCCGCGATGCGCCGCGATTAAGTCGTCGTCGATCAACGCGCGCAACACTGCTTCAGGCAGCAGCGCGATCTTGTTGATCTCGTGCGATGTGCGGAAGCCGTCGAAGAAGTGCATAAAGGGTAAGCGTGTTCGCAGTGAAGCCGCCTGCGCGATCAAGGCGAAGTCGTGCGCTTCCTGCACCGAAGCCGAAGCCAGCATCGCCCAACCCGTCGCGCGCGCCGCCATCACATCGCTGTGATCGCCGAAGATCGACAAGCCCTGTGCCGCCAGCGAGCGCGCCGCAATGTGAAACACTGCTGGCGTCAATTCGCCCGCGATCTTGTACATATTGGGGATCATCAACAGCAAGCCCTGCGACGCGGTGAAGGTCGTCGCCAGCGAACCCGCTTGCAGCGCGCCATGAATCGCGCCGGCTGCACCGCCTTCGCTTTGCATCTCGACCACGTGCGGCGGGCTGCCCCATAAATTCGGGCGTCCCTGCGACACCCATTCATCCGCCCATTCGCCCATCGGTGATGACGGCGTGATCGGGTAGATGGCGATCACTTCATTCAGCGCATACGCCACCTGCGCGACCGCCTCGTTTGCATCCAGCGTAGCATAGGTCAATTGTGGAGTCATGACACAGCCTTACGGTACATGATCTAGTGTTTAGATCATGTACCGTAAGGCTGTGCCTTCACAGTGACGAGCGTCACCCGCTCACTAGACGGATCATCACGTTATAGCGCGCGCAGCGCTTCCACCAGCCGATCGATTTCGTCATGCGTGTTGTAGTGTGCCAAACCCACGCGCACCATGCCATTGTCCGCATGACCGAGCCGCGCCATGATCTCGACGGCGTAGTAATCGCCATCCCACACGTAAATCTGCTGCGCGGCTAAATGCGCGGCGATCTCATGCGGGGTGTAGCGCGCGTGCGTGAACACCACCGTCGGCACACGCTGATCATACTTCGCAGAGTCGGTGATGCCGTAAATACGCAAACCGTCGATCTGCTGCAAGCCTTCGATTAAGTGGGCGACAAGCTCGCGTTCATATTCGACAAACGCACCCACACCACCAATCGAATCGAGATAGTCGAGCGCCGCGCCGATCCCCGCGATCAATTCAAAGGCGGGCGTTCCCGTTTCCCAGCGATAGGGCGGCTTGTCTTTGGCGGGACGCACTTTGTAAGCGGGCAAACTGGCTAACAAATCGTGCCTGCCCCACATGATGCCCGCGTGCGGACCAAAAAATTTATACGCCGAACACAGCAGAAAATCACAGCCGAACGCCTGCACATCCAGCGGAATGTGCGGCGCGCTTTGCACGGCATCGACGACATACAGCGCGCCGACCGCGTGCGCCAGTTCCGCAATCTGCCGAATCGGGTTGATCGTGCCGACCGCATTTGAGGCATGAACCGTTGCCACGATCTTGGTGCGTTCACTCAGCGCGCCTTCAAGACTGGCGCGATCGAGCGTACAATCGGCTTCGTGAATATCGACATACTGCACGGTCAAACCGCGATCTTCCGCGATCCGCCGCCACGGGCTGACGTTCGCATCGTGATCCATGCGCGTTAACACGATCTCATCGCCCGCGTTCAGCGTTTGGGCTAAAGCACGGCTGAGCGCAAAGTTGAGAGTCGTCATATTCGCGCCGATCACGATTTCGTCGGCGCGCGGCGCGTTGAGAAAGCGCTGCAAGCGTTCGCGCGTTTGCGTCACCATGGCGTCGGATCGCTGGCTGGTGGCGAACGCGCCCCCTGAATTGGCGTTCGCAGTGAGATAGTAACCGCTGACAGCATCGATCACGCGCTGCGGCACTTGAGTTCCCGCTGGATTATCGAAAAACACGGGCAGCACGCCCTCACCGTTCGGTTGATGCAAACTGGGAAACTGCGCGCGCGCGCTGGCGACATCAAAAGCGGGTGTTAGCGTCATGTGGTGTGATCCCTGCTATAATTGGGCAAATATAAAAGACCAGTAAATTTTAACGCGCTGCATCGTGCAGCACGAATACACAACTAGCACACGATCAAGGACGCCGAATGCACGATTATCAAAACCTGCTCGCGCAAAATCGCCTGCTCTCAGAAGAAGTCAAGCGCCGCGTTGATCATCTGGCGGCGATCAACACAGTCGCCGCCAGCGTCAGCCAATCGCTTGACCTCAACGAGACGCTCACCACGGCACTGCGAACGGTTCTCGACATCACCGGCGCGGAGGCAGGCGGGATCAGCCTAATTGATCGCGCGGCGAACGAAGTCGTGATGCGCGCCCAAGCGGGTTGGACGCAAGACTTTGTCCAAAGCAACCCGATGCGTATTCCCATCGGCAAAGGCATGAGTGGGCAGGTCATCCTGAATGATGATGTGGTGGTCGATAACGATCTCGACGGCAGCAAACCTTTGGCTGTGCCGCGCTTCTACGATGAACCGTTCCGCTCGATTGTGATGGCGCCGATGCACGCGCGCGGCAATGTGATCGGCATCCTCAGCATTATGAGCAGCCGCCCCAACAGCTTTGACGATTCCGTAATCAGCGTGCTGCGCGTGATCGCAGATACGGTCGGCGTGGCGCTCGATAACGCCCGCCTATATGAAACCAGCGTCGAAAATCAGCATCGACTCGGCGCAGTGCTGCAATCCACCGCCGATGGCATCATCGCCACCGATCAGAATGGCGCGATTCGGCTGGTCAATCAAGCCGCCGTGGACATGCTCGTGGTCGATTCCGAGGTGTTGATCGGACAACCTTTGCGCGCCGCACCCGTGCAGCAGCGCATCCGTGAGGCGCTGACGTTCGCGCTTTCCGGCGGCGATCGCCAGCGCGCCTTTCGCGTGTCGGCAGAAAGCGGACGCATGTTATCGGTGATCGTCTCACCCGTGTATGTCGAAAGCCAGGTCGATCAGCGCGTCGTCGCAGATGGTTGGGTGATCGTGCTGCAAGATGTCACGCACTTGCACGAAGCGGAACTCTCGCGCACGCAGTTCATTCAAGCCGCCGCCCACGACATGCAAAATCCGTTGGGCGTCACCATGAACGCGCTGGAAATGCTCAAACGTCGCCTCGATCAACGCGGCAGCGAAACCGACGAGATCATCGAGATCGCTGCGTCGGGCATCACGCGCATTCAAGCGCTGATCGACGATCTACTCGATTTAGAGAACATGCAAAGCGGCATCGGCTTCAACTTTGAGCAGATTGATCTCGGTGAGTTAGTCTACGAAGTCAGCGCCGAGATCAAGCCGCTGCTGGATACACGCGCGCTCAGTTATCATGTCGAGTTCGAGCAGGATGTGCCACTGATCAGCGCGGATCGCCGCTGGTTGGCGCGCGCGCTGCTGAATTATCTGGATAATGCGATCAAATATGCGCCGTATGGCGGCGACGTGCTGCTGCGTGTCTATGTGCTTGACGCGCTGCTGCATCTTGAAGTGATCGACAACGGACCCGGCATCGCCGTTGAAGCGCAGGCGCGTCTGTTCGAGCGCTTCTATCGCGCGGCAGGCAGCGAACGCGCGCCGGGGACGGGTTTAGGCTTGGCAATTGTCAAATCGGTGGCGGAAGCGCACGGCGGCGGCGTGTATGTGCAAAGCGCGCCGAACGCGGGCAGCGCCTTCGGCATGACACTGATGCTGCAACCGCTGATGGAAAGTTAGCATCATTTTTAGCGAGGAGGAGATCACCCCATGACCGACATGATCACAACCACCACGCGCTTAACCGCGTCTGAGTTCGCTCAACTGCCCGAACAAGACGGCATCGTCGAATTGATCGATGGAGAGGTGATTTACGTGCCTCCCTCAAAAGCGCTGCATGGAAGCATTGTTATGAAGCTGATTTTGGCATTGGGCGCAGCGATAAAAACTGGGGAACTTCGCACCGCGCCTAATTCGGTGTTTTTGGATGATTATAACGTGCCAGAACCGGATATTTTCTGGGTCAGCCCCGACAACAGCACGTGCAAAATTGCCGATGATGGGTATTGGCACGGCGCGCCCGATCTGATCATCGAAGTCTATTCGCCGTCTACAGGCAAGCGCGACCGCCGCGAAAAATTCGATCTGTATGAGCGTCATGGCGTGCGCGAATACTGGCTGGTTGATCCCGAAGCGCCGTTTATCGAAATGTTCGTGCTGCATGAAGGCGTGTATCAGCGGCGCGGCGTCTATGGCACGGGTGACACGTTTGAATCGCCCACTTTGGCGCTCAAATTAGAAGCCAACCAATTTTTGGGGAAAAGTTAATCTCGTTCACCTTGAGTCGTAAGGATAGCTGGCGATGACCGACATGATCACAACCACCACGCGCTTAACCGCGTCTGAGTTTGCTCAACTGCCCGAACAAGACGGCATCATTGAACTAATCGATGGAGAGATCGTCGTGACTTCACCGAAAAACGTACATCAAGCCATTGTCGGGCAAATTTACTTTCAACTACGTTTGCATGTGAACGCAGGCATTTTTCGTTTAGCACCAATGTCCTTGTTTCTTGATGAACATAATGTGCCACAACCGGACATTTTCTGGGTGAGTCCCGACAACACCGACTGTCGCTTGGGTGAAGATGATTATTTTCATGGCGCGCCCGATCTGGTGATCGAAGTGCTGTCGCCCTCAACCGCCAAGCGCGATCACGCTGAGAAATTCGATCTGTACGAGCGTCACGGTGTGCGCGAATATTGGCTGGTTGATCCCGAAGCGCCGTTTATCGAAATGTTCGTGTTGCACGAAGGGACTTATCAGCGGCGCGGAGTCTACGGCGTGGGCGATACTTGCGAATCACCCACGCTCGCCGTGAAATTAGATGTGACCAAACTGCTGCAAACGGGTTAATCCATCGAACCAGCGAACACGCGCTCGGCGTCGGGTTCTTGGGCGCGTTCAGTCTGTTCATGGGTCATACGGACATTGATCAGCGCATACAATGATACACCCAACCCCAGCGCGCCAACCCCGAAAACCAGCCCATAACCAAGCGCATCGCTCGCTCCCGCGCCTTGACGGAACAAGTCAAGCAGAATGCCGCCGCCCGACACGCCGCCGCCGCGCGCCAGCGTGACGACCAACGTCCAGAAGCCGAGAAATGTTCCCGCGCGCCCAAACGGACTCATATCCATCATCAAGCCGAGCGTGCCGACATTCCAGATGCCTAAGCCCACCCCAAGCAGGATCAAGCCGGGCGTGACCAAGCCGCGAATTTCCAGAACCGACGACAGCGCGAACAGCCCAAACGTGACGATCAGCACACTGACGCCGATGATGCTCATGGATGTGTTGTTCAGCCATTTGACGCGCCGCCCCAAAAACAAGAACAGGATCGTCGCCAGAATTGCCATACTGCCCCAGTAAGCCGCAAAGCGCGTGGTCACGCTGGCACTCATGTTAAACACGTCGCCTGCGAATGGCTCAAGCACCAAGTCTTGCGAGAAGGCGAACATCATCGACAAGCCCAGATACCAGAAAAAGAAACGCGTCGCGCGGTTGCTCCACGCCAGCTTCAGATCGCCCAGCAGCGAGGTGTTATGTTCGCCTTCAGCCGCAGCTGCGACTGATCCCGCGCTGCGTTTTTCTTCGCCCAGCAGCGAGAAGAACCACAGCCCCGCCAGCACCAGCGCCGCCACGATGAACAGCGATTGTAAGCCATCAGGTGTGAACGATAGTGCATCGGATACGCCATCAAAATCGGCGTCTGCGCCCGAAGGCAGCAGCACGGCGAACAAAATTCCGCCGACCGTGAAGCCGAGCAACAAGAACGTCCACACGATGCCGACCGCGCGACCGCGCTGATGCGCTGCACTGCGATCATAGACCAACGCCAAGAAGGTGCTGCCCGACAGCGCGCTGCCCAAACTGAACAGCAGCATGGCGATCACCAGCGACGCCCACCGCAGCGTTGTGGCTTCCGCGCCGCGCGCGAGATCGGCGGTGGTCACGCCTAACGCTACAATGCTGAGCGTCATCATCGCGCGCCCAAGCCAAATCCAGAACAGGCGGCGATACCCGCCGATGGCGTGCTGATCCGACATGCGCCCCGCCCACACGCCCAACGGCGCGAGGAAGTAGCGCAGCGCGACTAAAAGACCAATTGGCGTGGCGCTAAAACCGAGATCGGAAATCATGATGCGATTCCAGATGCCCGTCGTGATGATGTCCGCCATGCCTGATCCGAGATGGAACAAGCCGATCTTGACATTCCGTGCCGGGGTGAGGTTAGGCTGTTGCTGTTCGCTCATCGTGTAGTTTTCTATAGATTTGCTCAGGAATATGCAGATTATATGAGGTTTTTCGGGTGTGTCAATGAACAACTTGTCGTTAGCCTGATCAGGTGCAGGCAAAAGCAATCATACTGTGTCAGCCCACCGCGCAGATGCTACACGCTGATAATTGTGATTTGGGACACGCGAATTATATGTTATGCTAAACTTGATTCATGATCGTCGTTCGATCAATTGATCAGCGGTTGAGGCGTCTATGGTTGCACGAAATGATCCTGAGGGGGCTGCTGATACACAACCTTCGCGACTGCATTTGCCGCGTTTGGCGGTTGAGGACATCAACGCCATTCTCGATGATTTGCACGAAGGCTATTACGAGACTGATCTCAAAGGCAACTTTACTTACACCAACCCCGGCTTTTGCCACATACTAGGTTACACGCGCGACGAATTGTTCAACGCCAGCACGCGCATGTACAGCCATTACACTGACCCGATCAATGCCGAGCGCATCGAACAAACTTTTTATCGCGTGTTTCGCACAGGCGAATCGGCGCGCGCCGTCGAAACTGAGATCATCCGCAAAGATGGCGTCAAGCGCGTGGTCGAGTTTTCCGCTTCCCTCATTCGCTCAGCGCGCGGTCAACCGATCGGCTTTCGCGGGCTGCTGCGCGATGTCACGGATCAACGGCGCACCGAAGAAGCGCTGCATCAGCGTGTGCGCATGTTGACCGCGCTGCAACAGGTCGATATTGAACTGCGCCACAGTCTAGAATTGCAAAGTGTGCTAACGATCGCGCTCAACGCGGTCTCAGTGGTGGTTAACGCTGATGCGGCGTGCATCGCCCTGCATCAAGCTGATGGGCTGGAAATTGTCGAATGGCACGGCGCGTATCCCGCTGATTACACCTTGAGCTTGACGCAAGGCATCCCCGCGCGCGTACTAGCGCAGCACGCCGCCGAATGGATCACAGATGTCACCCAAGACGGCGATTACATCCCCGTGATCGCCGCCACCCAAGCGCTAATCGCCGCACCGCTGTTGGCGGGCGAACAGGTGTTGGGCGTGCTGCTGCTCGAAACCAGCACACCCGCATGTTTCAGCGAAACGAGTTTTGAATTTGTGCGCTTGTTAGCCGCGCGCGCCGCCGCCGCGATCAACAATGCGCGGCTGTATCAAACGGCGCAGACGCAGCTTGCCGAAATGCAAACGCTCTATGATCACCTGAGCGCGTTAGAGCGCCTAAAAACCGATATGATCCGCTTGGCATCGCACGACATCCGCAGCCCGTTGGCAATTGTCGCGACGTATATCGAACTACTGAACGATGACTTGAAAGCGCACTTACAGCCGCATCATAGCATGTATATCGACTCGATTCGCGGGGCGGTGCGCCGTGCCACCCAGTTGACCACCGATATTCTCTCGCTGGAACGTGTGCAGCAAAACGCCCACGCCGCTAAAGATGATCTGGTTTATCTTGATGACCGCTTAGTTCATGCAATCAACGATTTGCGGGACGCCTGCGCGCTTAAAGACCAACGCCTTACGCTCACCCTTGAGGATGTGCGTCCGATTGTGGTGCGTGGCAGCGGCGATGAACTGGGCGAAGCGATCAGCAACTTGGTCAGCAACGCGATCAAATACACGCCCGAAGGCGGCGCGATCACGGCGGCGCTCACGCGCGAACATGGCTTTGCCGTCGTCACGATCACCGATACCGGCTTCGGGATTCCCCAAGACGCGCAAAGCCAGTTATTCGAGCCGTTCACACGCATTCAAACGCAGGAAACGCGCGCCATCGAAGGCACGGGCTTGGGCTTATTTCTCGTGAGGCGCATCATCGAGCGACATCACGGCAAATTGATCTTCAGCAGCATGTATGGCACAGGCAGCACTTTTGGATTCAAACTGCCGCTGGCGGAAGAACAATCCACGTTAATCACTTCTGAGGAGCAAACGCATGGCGGATGATGCAAACAAGCATGATCTCGACCTGATCCAGATGGTGCAGCGCGCGCGGATGCAGCACGACGCGGATGCTCAGCCTTCGCAGATCGGCGCGGTATACTGGATCGAAGCCAAGCCGCCAACGGCAACGCAACCACCGACTGCGCGGGCAGGTTATTGGCAAATACTCGTCGATCTGGCGCAAGTGGATGCAGCATGGGCGCGTGTGAAAGCCGCCACTGAAGCGGGCGAACTTGGCTATAAAGCGCGTGTGGCAACCGCCGCCCACGGCGGCGCGAAGGATGCAGACGCACGCCTGATCCGCGTGATGACTTACGATGCCGACGATGCTGCTGATGTCGCGCGCATCGGAGAAACCTTGCGCGCTATGGGCTTCACTGACAGCACGTATCAGCGCGTCTAACGCTCACGGATTATTATCATCGTCGTCGCCCAGTCGCGTCAGGCGCATGAAGGCGCGTTCCTGCGGGGACATATCTTCGGGATACTTCGTCTCGTCATACGTTTCGAGAATGCGATAGCCCTCTTTGATGTAGCTGCGGATCGTGTGCAGGCTGATGCCCATTTCGTCGGCGGCAAGCTGCGCGGGCATCCCCTTGACGACGCACAACTCAATCGCCTGACGAATGCGCTCGGTCAGTTCGGGATACTCGCGGCGCGGCGGCAGCACGGTGGGTTTACGCAGACGCGGGTGAAACGATGACTCGACGGCTTTACGCACGCCCGCGCTCAACACCAGATCATGATTGAGCGCGAACACCACCGCCCACGCGATTTGCAAGCGCACTTCGCCCTTGAGCAGGTAAGCGCGCACGCCCGCTTCGATGGCAGTTTCGATCAGGCGTGCATCAGCGACGCGCGCCATGCACATCACCAGCACGCCGTGAACGCGCTCCTGTAAGCGCTTGATGTTCAGGTGCAGTTGTTCGACGCTGCCGAAATCTTCCGCATCGACGATCACAACGTTGGGTTGTTCCGCCAGCGGCGCACGGTCGAGATGCCGCCACATATCTTCGACTGATTCCGCCATGAACGTGACGCGCGTGCGCCGATCCCACGCCAGATAACTGTTGACCGCTTGCAGCGCGTAGTAGTCGGTATCCATGATCACGACTTTGAGATTCGGGTTAGCCAGATTCATGACGTGCTGCTTTCTTTTAGCATGGTCAATAGCAACGGGTGCTATGCACACAGTATAGCGCGCAACCGCCCAACGTGAGTGTATGAGGTTGTTACACCGAGGTGAGCATCATGATGGATGATGACAGCAGCACCCAAGCCGACCGATAAACGGCGTTCTGTCCCCTGCTAAGCAGGGTGGTGATCATCTCTCTAGCGCGCGAATTGCTCCGCACGTCATGCAGTCTACCCGGCGCGAGACGGGCAGCCTCATAGCGCCTGCTTGACCTTGCACCCGGTGGGGTTTGCCAGCCGCGAACGTCACCGCCCGCGCTGGTGGTCTCTTACACCACCGTTTCACCCTCGCCGCTTGCGCGGCAATGCACTTCTCTGTTGCACTTTCCGTCGGGTTGCCCCGCCTGGCTGTTAGCCAGCACCGTTGCCCTATGGTGCGCCGATTTTCCTCAGGCAGCACGCGCTTACGCGCCCACCACCCGCGATCACCTGATCGACTTGGGTGCGTTTATTATAGGCGCTATAACGTGGGTTGTCAGCGCTGAGTCGCGTGCATTACAATGATCGCGGTGTTCGAGGGAAGACGGGTAGGTTTCCCTCGTTGAGCTTATTGGTAGAGGTGTGCATGACCACACTCGCATCGCCCATGCTCACACGCATGGGGCGGCGTTTTAGTAATACTTGGCGCATCCTGTTTGCGCCGGGCGACTGGCTGACGTTATTGATCGCGGCGGGGCTGCTGCTGCTGCCCGTTCTCGCGTTAAATGCCTCGGGTTGGGGCTTTGATCTGGGCATTGTGCTGCCCAGCGCGCTGCTCAGCATCGGTTTCGGGTTTTTGCTGGCGCGCAGTCAATATGGTGAACTGCTCGGCTTATTCATCAGCCTGATTTACGGCGTATGTTTCGTGCTGGTGGTCGCCGCGCTCAATCAACCGGGCAACCTGATCCAGTCGATTTACGGCGTATTCGCGCGGCTGGCGATGTGGCTGTTCGACGCGCTCAGCGGCGGCATCAATCAGGATGAGGTCGTGTTTTCGCTTCTGATCGGTTCGCTGTTCTGGTTTCTCGGCTATAACTTGATCTGGCATCTGTTCCGCGTGGATCGGGTGTGGCGCGCGATCATGCCGCCGGCGCTCATCCTGATCGCCAATCAGGTCTACTACACGGGAACGTCAAGCCTTGATCTGTACCTGATCATCTTCTTATTCCTGTGCTTGCTGCTGGTAGTGCGCTCGAATCTGGACGCGCGCGAGTGGGATTGGTATCTCAACGGGATTCGCGTGCCGCGCCGTTTGCGTCTGCAATTTCTGGCGGTGGGCGCGGTGCTGGCGCTGATCGCCATGCTTGGCGCGTGGGCAGTGCCGCAGAACGATGTCGAGAATCGCCTGAACAGCTTTCAAGAATTCATGCAGTCGGAACCGCTGCAACAACTGGGCGAGTTGTGGAATCGCTTGTTTGAGTCGGCGGAAACAGCGGGTCCCCCCACCACCGATTACTACGGCAGCGACTCGCTGCAACTAGGCGGCGCGATCCGTTTGGGCGATGAAGTCGTGCTGTATGTCAACGCGCCGCAAGGACGCCGCTACTACTGGCGCTCGCGCGTGTTCGATTATTATGACAACGGGCGCTGGACTTCAGCGGCGGATACACGCCTAACCGATCCGAGTCCGTCATTCACCATCGCCCATGAAGACTACGCCGCAGGTGCGCGTGTTCCCGTGCAGCAGACCTTCACTATCGGCTTGAACGCCTCACGCCTGATCTATACCGCGCCGCAACCATTTCAAGTCGATCTGCCCACGCGCAGCGATCTGCGTTATACGCCGCGCGCGAATCTCGTCGGGCAGGATATGTCGATCTCGGTGATCCGACCGCTGCGGGTGCTATATCAGGGCGACAATTACACCGCCACCAGCCTGATGAGCAGCGCGACCGCCGATCAACTGCGCGCGGCTGGCACGGATTATCCGCAGTGGATTCGCGATGTGTATACATCGTATATCCCATCGGTGACGGGGCGCACAATCACGCTGGCGCAGGAAGTCGTGGCGCGCGCAGGCGCAACCACGCCCTACGATCAAGCACGCGCGATTGAGGCGTTCCTACGCCAACACATCACCTATAACGAACGCATCCCGCAGCCGCCGCTCAATCGTGATCCGGTCGATTGGGTGCTGTTCGATCTGCGCGAAGGCTATTGCAATTATTATGCGTCCGCGATGGTGGTCATGCTGCGAACGATGGGCATCCCCGCGCGCATGGCGGCGGGCTTCGCGCAAGGTGAATATCAAGCGGACGATGGCGCGTTCGTCGTCCGTGAGCGCGACGCGCACACGTGGGTTGAGGTCTATTTCCCCGGTTATGGTTGGGTGGAATTCGAGCCGACTTCGGCGCAGCAGCCGATCAATCGCGGTGATACCGAGCAGATGCCCGCGTTTGAGCCGCCCACCCTGCCCCCGCCGACCGCGACACCAACATTCACGCCTTCGCCGCTGCCGACCGAGACACCGATCCCGCCGACGCCGGACATTCCCGAATTCCAGCAAAGTCAAACCCCGGCGCAGCCTACGCCTACACTGACGCCTTCCATGACGGTCACGCCGTTGATCGTGCCGACGCCGCCGCCACCTGATCGCCCGACACCGCCGGAACCGCCTAATCCGTTGGGTTTCCTGCTGCAAGCGCTGACACTTGGCTTGCTTGGTTTGCTGGCGATCCTGCTGGTGGTCGCAGTTGCGACGTTCGTCTATTGGTGGTGGGAATGGCGCGGAATGCGCGGGCTAAGTCCGGTGGTGCGCGCCTACGCCCGCTTGGAGCGTTATCTCGGTTTGATCGGGATTCAGTTCCGCGGCGATCAGACGCCGAACGAACGGCGCGCCCGCGTGATCCGTGACCTGCCGACGGTCGAACCGCCCGTCACGGCGATCACGCGGTTGTATGTAACCGAA
>JBGSRB010000070.1:0-5627 GCA_041737735.1 Anaerolineae bacterium
GGGCGCACGGGCAGACGCCTCACCGCGCCAGATGGTGGTGGCAAGGCGTGATCCGCGCGCGCGTCGTTCGCGTAATTTTGAGGTCATGGGCGGGTGTTCACTCTAATCGCATCATCGATCCCCACCATGATACCACTGACAGGCGTGCGCGCGCACGATCGAGGCGCAAAATGGGCGACGTAGTAACCTATGCCGCCGCTCAACGTATTACAGTGTAAATGAAGTCGGCATGATCTAAGGGGGCAGATGATGGAACAAACGAAGTCGTTCGATACAACGCGGCGTGGATCGTCGTTCTGGGCGATCATCCTGATCGCGGCGGGCGTCATGTGGTTGTTGGGCGAAGCCAACATTTTATCGGGGGCGAATTTCGCGGTACTGCTGCGCGTGTGGCCCCTGCTGCTGATCGGGTTCGGCTTGCACATGCTGCTCGGGCGTCAATCTCCAACGTTATCGCTGTTGATCGGCGGCGCGATGCTGCTTTTGATCATCGGCTTGATGATCGTGGGTCCCAGCATCGGCTTGGTGCAGCCCCTTGAAGCCACGCAGGAACGTTACAGCGAACCGTTGGGCGATGCCAGCAGCGCGCGCATCGAGTTGGGCATCGGCGTGGGCGAGGTGAACATTCGCGCGGGCGATACGGCATTCCTGTTCGATGCCGATGTGCGTCATGTCGGTGAAATCAGCTATCTGACCAGTGAAGCCGAAGGCGTCAAAACGATCCGGCTGCGGCAGGAAGGCAGCGTAACCACCACCAATCTGGGGCTGACCTTTGGCAGCGAGCGCGAGCTATTCTGGAATGTGGGCTTAAGCGCGCGTGTGCCGCTTGACCTCATGATCAGCGGGGGCGTGGGCGAAAACACGATCGACCTGAGCGGCTTGCAGATCAGCAATTTCAACTATAACGCGGGCGTCGGACGCAACCACATCACGCTGCCGGAAGGCAGTTACAACAGCATCATCAGCAGCGGCGTGGGCGAAGTGAATATCACCCTGAACGGGTTAGTGGTGGGCGAACTGACCATCGAGGGCGGCGTGGGGGGAACCATGCTCGATCTGCCGAACGATGCGCCGATCCGCGTGCAAGCCAGCACCGGACTGGGCGGCGTCAACATGCCGTCGTTCCTGCGGCGCGTCAGCGGTGAGAACGACAACGGCGTGTGGGAATCCGAGTCCTACGCCAGCGCCAGCCCCACTGAACGCCTGAGCATTCGCTATAGTGGCGGCGTGGGCGGGCTGACGGTGCGCTGAGGCAAACCCGTAACTCACAGGGGCGCGCCGCGTAATCAAGAGCATACGGACGCACAACGCGCCCATCAAACCAACAATCAAACCAACCCAAGTTCAAGCGTAAGGGACAAACAGCATGACAACACCGAATGATCCGAACAAACGCTATAAAACCGAATGGTCGTTTTCGTTCGAGAAACTGAATGACCAGATCAGCGATTTCTTTCAGCAGTTCGGCGCGCGCGGCGAGGAATATATCCAGCAGCAGCAGTTCAACGCTCCGCTAGATGGCGCGACTTCTGCCCGCGTGCGGATCGACTTCTCGGTGGGCGAGAATCATCTGCGCGCGCTGGAAACCGCTAACGACAACCTGATCGAAGCCGATGTGATCTATGTGGGCGAGATGCGTTTCGCCGTCACGGGCGAGACGGAAAAGGTCGTGCATCTGAGTCAGTCGGCGGGCGCGGCGGATTGGCTGCGGAGCGCGTTCGGTTGGCTCGGCAGTGAGCGCCGTCTGCGCTGGGATGTTGGCTTATCGCCGCGTGTTCCGCTTAATCTCGATCTCAACAGCGGCGCGGGCGAATCGCACTTTGACCTGAGCAAGCTGCATGTGACCGGACTCACGGTCAACGGCGGCGCGGGCGAGACCAAAGTCACGCTGCCCGGCGGCGATTACAAAGCGCAGTTCTCCGCAGGCGTGGGACAAACCGATCTCGACATTCCCGCCGACTCCACCGTTGATCTGGTGGTCAAAGTGGGCGTGGGTGAAATCAATCTGGTGATCGGCAGCAATGCCGATGTCAACGCGCGCATCAGCGGGGGCGTGGGCGAAGTCAATGTCACGCTGCCGACGGACGCCGCCGCGCGCATCGAAGCCAAGACCGGCATCGGCAGCATCAATGTGCCAGCGCACATCACGCGCACCAGCGCTAAAGGCGACTTCTTCGATCAGGGTGGTGTGTGGCAAACCGCCGATTACGACAGCGCCGCGCGCCGTGTGCTGATCCGCTTTGACGGCGGCATTGGTGAATTGAACGTGCGCTAACGCGCGTATCGATTAAACATGGGGCGATCCAGTGGATCGCCCTGTTTGATCCCGTAACAACCCCCACAGTTGACGCCCCGCGCGAAATCCGCGAAGATCAATCCTATCCGCACAGTGAGGAAGCACCCATGCGTGATGTTACCGTGACCATCCATTTGCCCGAAGCGCTGGCGAAAGAAGCTGAAGCTTTCGGGTTGCTCAGCAGCGAACAGATCGCAACACTGCTGCGCGCCGAAATTGCCGCACAGCTTCAGGTGATGGCGCATGATCCACACCTTCAGGCGGAACTGCGTGCGATTGAGGCTGAGTTCAGCGTGACTGAGGGTGATGGGTTAGACGAACTATGAGTGTTCGGCGTGGTGAAATCTATTTCGTTAATCTCAACCCCCACAGTTGACGCCCCGCGCGAAACATCCAAATTATCTCTCAAAAAAAGAACATACGTGCTTTTTTCTGTTGTTTTCCTCGCTCAACCGAGACAACACGGGATAGGCAAATGCTTCTTCATTTAGAAGACTTGAAAACCCCTTTTTGCTTGTCTTTGAGGGAAGAAACTAGCTGCTTGGAAACTCGGGCTTTATGTCTTGCCACGTAACGTGGTAAAAAGTAGGAGTGTGCAGAACGAACTGTGAATGGTGGCACATTCACCGTTCTGCACAAAATTTATCCTTGGGGTTCTGATCAAAGGTACATGAGGTGACGGATAACACAGGGTATACACCATGCGTTATAAACGCAAAGCGAGAGTATAACCTTAAATCATCCCACCTTCGGTGTTACACACACTACAATTTATACGATCACGCTCGCGTTTGTCAAGTGTGATTCGTATAACAGATCAGCGCCCCTCCTATTCATTACGAGGAGGTGCTATGCACCATCTGAGTAGCGGGGAGAGATTCTCTCTCATCCTAAGTCTTGTGTCGTGCATGGTTAACTTGATGCTTTTCCTGGTCAATGTTGCCATGCTTCACATCATGATTATCAGTAGATAATCACCAGCGTCGTAGCGATTCCATTGCGGGATCGCTACGACATTCTCTCAATCATCCCATAATTGACGCACACATCCGCAGCACCGCACAACAAAAGGGCGACCCTTCCGCCGCCCTTTAATACTCGATATAGCGCTTCCATGTATCGATACCGCTGCCCACCGCGATCACGAGATAGCTGGTGCGCGGTGTCTTAGGTTCCCACGCGAGTTTCATGCCTGCCTCATTGGGCAGACGGTCACCCTTGCGATGATTACATTGATAGCACGCACAGGCGGTGTTGCCCCAAATATCGCGCCCCCCGCGTGACTTCGGCACGATGTGATCGACGGTGAAGTCGCTTTTGTTCAACACCTTACCGCGCAACACGGTTCCCGGCTGCGCTTTGCAGTAAATGCAAATGTAATTATCGCGCACCAACACCCCGCGCCGACTCCAATGCGCCTGCCTGCGTGGAACATTGACATACGTGCGCAGCGCGATCACCGACGGAATCGGATAACGGTCGCGCACAGTGCGTAAAAATTCACCCGTTTGCTCAACAACAACGGCTTTATCAGCCAGCAATAAGTTGATGGCGCGGGGGATGGAGATAACGGAGAGCGGTTCCCAAGTGTGACCGTTTAGCAGGAGAACGCGCCCATTGACTGATGAAGCATTCGACACATGCCACCTCAATAAACGCCCATACGTGCGGTTTCATTTGTGACAAATTATACACTATTCCCGCGCGCACGGCACACGGGCTTAACCAAGTCTTATACTAAGGCGTGTGTGCATATGGCGGAAATTTCACAGGGCGATCGCGCGCGGGATCGCCCTGCTCACCTGATCTACGCGCCGCCGGGCGGAACCTGCACAATCGCGCCCCACGGCTGATAATTGCTGTAAAACAGATCGCGGCGCAGCTCGTTGCCGCTGGCAACATCGATGATCACGCGCGTCAAGCGCACTTCCGCGCCTTCCGCGCCCCAATCGACTTGCAGTGATTGCCCCGGCGCCAACTGATTGTTGACTTCCGTGCGCGTGGGCAGCGGCGGACGCACGTTGGTGATCTCAGGCTGCTGCCTGACCACGCGCCAGCCCGGATTGGTGCTGTAGAAACGGAACTGCACTTCGCTGCGCTGCGGGAAAATTTCGGTTTCGATCAGCAGGTGATAATCGGTGTTGTTGATGAAGCGGAAATCGAGATCAGGCGTGTAGATCGCCGCGTCCATGCCCACGACTTCACCATCGTTCTCGTAAAAGCCGACGCGATAGCCGTGCGCGTGCCGTTCCATAATCTGATAACCCGCGTAGAACGCCGCGCGGAATGCCGTCGTGCTGGTTTGACACACGCCGCCGCCCACACCTTCGACCGTGCGATTGCCCACGATCACGGCGCTGGCAACGTAGCCATCTTCGGGCGAAATGTCGCCCAGATACTCATTAAACGAGAACGTTTCACCCGGCGCGATGATGATGCCGTCGAAGCGCGACAGCGATAGCGCGATGTTCTCGATGCGCGCGCGCGTTGATCCGGCGTAGAACGAGCGTCCGGTGGACACCAGTTCAGTGATGCCCAATTCGGCGGCGGTCAAGCCTTCGTGATAACGCGGCTGCACATAATCGAACACCAGCGGCACGATCCGATTGTTCGGGTCAAGCACCGCGCTCGCCATGCGCGCCATCGTCTGCTCAACATTGAGCGTGCGCCCCGCCCGCGACGGGAGGAACGCCTCAAGCGACGCGGTTTCCGGGCGATAGTGGAAGCGCGCATCGCGCGATGTGACGATCAAGCCGGACGCCAACGCTTCGAGTGAAGCGCGGTATGGTTCGAGATCGACGCCGACTTCATAGCGCAGCGTGCCATCATCATTCGTGATCGTCTCGACGCGCAGCAGCGCGGCAAGTTGTTCCACGCTGACCGTCCACGGGCCAATCGGTCTGCCGTCGCCATCTTCCGCGACCAGTGTCAGCGGCGCGCTCAGGATCGCGCGGGCTTGCTCAGCAGCCGAGTCGGCGTTCCACGCGATCGGCGGCGTCTCGTTGATGATCAGCGCGATCTCACCGCCCGCGCTTTGCCCCAAAATCGCCTGATCGATGCGGTTGATCGCCGCGTTCACATCGAGCGCACGCCCGCTTTGGGCGGTCACGGTTTGCACATTAGCGCCCTCGACGCTCAGCAGCGCATCGACTGGTTGCTGATTGACTTCCGTCGCAATCTGACGCACCAGCGCCACCGCCGCGCCTTGATCGTAGCGGATCACGGGGGCGATGCTCGCGCCGTTCAGCCACAGCAAAAGCTGCGCGGTGATCTGCCCGATCAGCGTGTCGCGCCGTCCGGCGGCGAAAGCGCCTTCTAATGTGCTGTCCAC
>JBGSRB010000547.1:0-5507 GCA_041737735.1 Anaerolineae bacterium
CTTTGCCCACAAAAAACGGTTTCCACAGCTTGACATACGCGCCGAAGCCCGCATCCGCCGGATTAAGCGCCAGATCGCCCGCCAATTCATGCCCATATAACGGCAAACCCGCTTCCGTGCGTAAACTGTCGCGCGCGGCGAGTCCGCAGGGCGTCGCGCCGTTGGCGATCAACGCCTGAAATAACGCCGCCGCCTGATCGGGGTGGACGAACAACTCATACGCGACGCGCTCGCCCGTGTAACCCGTGCGCGCGATGATCAGGTCGAAGCCGCCGAGTGTCGCGCGGGTGACGCCCGCCCATGTCAGCGCTTCGACGGCTGACGCATCACCGCCTAAAGCGTGCAGGATCGCTGTGCTGCTGCGCCCTTGCAAAGCAATATCCACGCGCTGATCCGCGCCGGATGACGCCGCGCGCAGGTCGCGTAATTCAACCTGATCGCCCGCCGCGAAACGCGCCGCCGGACGCGCCGGATCGACCAGCGCTGCGCCATCTTTGACCGCGTTGAGCCATGCCCAGTTTTTATCGTTGTTCGAGGCGTTGACCACGACGAGGAAGTGTTCATCCGCAAGGCGGTAGATCATGAGATCATCGAGCGGCACACCATCCACGTCGAGGAAGTAGGTATAGTGCGACGCGCCCACGTCGAGCGCGTGAACTTCGTTCGTCGTCACCACATCGAGGAAAGCCGCCGCCGCGCGTCCGCGCACATCGAACACACCCATATGCGTTACATCGAAGATGCCCGCGCTGTTACGGACGGCGGCATGTTCTTCGCTGACCGAGGAATACCACAGCGGCATGTCGTAAGCGGCGAATTCCGCCATTTTCGCGCCGAGCGAACGATGCAGCGCGGTCAGCGGCGTGGACTTGAGCGCACCGTTAGCAGCGGGTTCGCTCCATGTGAAGGCGGGCAGCGGTTGATCCGCGCTGGTCGTGCTGCCGACGTGATAGGGCTTGTTCACACGCGCGGCGGAGTCGTCAAAGCGCGCAAACCGCGCCGCATCGGTCGTGCCGACGATCTGCACATCGAACGCGCCGGGAATTTTCGCCTGTACATCGTGCGCATCGAAGCGCACGAAGCCATCCGAGAGCGCGCGCAGCCAGTTCGCCGCGCGATTCACATTGTCCTCAACATGCAGCAACCAGCGATCCGCTAACTGCTGCTCAGCAGCAGCATGTTCCACGATCACGCGGGCGATGGTCGCGCCATTCTCGTCGAGTAGATAGGCGGGCTGGCTGTCGCCCACATTGAGCGCATACACGTTACTGGTCAGCACGGCATCCAGCACGGCGGGAATGGGTGCTTTCGCACTGACCGAACGGATCGCCAGCGTGTGCGCGCCGCTGATCGGCGTGTCGGCGTAGTAAAAATGCGGATACTCATCGGCGGTTGCATCAGTGTCGATGCCCACGCGCGCCGCCAGATCACGCACGCCCTGCTTGACTCGTTGCAGCGTGGCAAAGTCGATTTTCGCGCGCGCTTCGGGGCGGCGCTTGCCGGGATAGCTGAACGGCTCGCACGCGAACAGCAGATCAGCGATTAAGTCGCCTAATTCGTCAATTTCCGCTTCGTGAAACCCACGCTGCGTGATCCACGCTGTGCCAAGGCGCACGCCCGACGCGCGAAAGGCTGACGGATCGCCGGGGATCGTATTGCGGTTACACACAATGCCCGCCAGATCGAGCAGACGCGCCGCCTGATCGCCGCTTAGGGGCGTGCCATCCGCGCCGACGACGCTTTTGGTGTCGATCAACAGCAGGTGCGTGTCCGTGCCGCCATAGGGGATGCGTAATCCGCGCGCGGCGAGTTTATCCGCCAAACGCGCCGCATTGATGACGGTTTGGTGCTGTAACGTGTGGAATTGTTCGGTATACGCCAACCGTAAGGCAACCGCCAACGCCGCCATCGCGTTGACGTGAGGTCCGCCCTGTTCGCCGGGGAACACCGCGCGATCCACTTTTTTGGCGATGTCGGCGCGATGCGTGATGATGACCGCGCCGCGCGGACCTGCCAGCGTTTTATGCGTGGTGAAGCTGATCACGTCGGCGTAACCAACGGGATTCGGGAACACGCCGCCGATGATCAAACCGCTGACGTGCGACACATCCGCCATGAGGATCGCGCCGCAGGCATCGGCAATCGCGCGGAACTGCGCCCAATCAGGCGCGAACGGATAGCTGGTATACCCCGCGATGATGATCTTGGGGCGGTGTTCCAGCGCCAGCGCCATGATCGCGTTGTAATCGAAGCGTTCGCTGACCGGATCGACGCCATAACTCACGGCGTTGTATTGTTTGCCGCTGCGATTCACCGGACTGCCGTGCGTCAAATGCCCGCCTTGCAGCAGGTCAAGCCCCATGATCGTATCGCCCACCGTCAGCAAACCGCTGAAGATCGCGTTATTGGCGGGCGCGCCACTCAACGGCTGCACATTGACGAACAACTTATCCGCGGGATAGTCGGGCGTGGCGAACAATTCAGCGGCGCGGCGGCGCGCCAGTGCTTCGACCACGTCGGCATATTCCGTGCCTTTGTAGTAGCGTTCGTCGGCATAGCGGCGATATTCGGGCAGACGCGCGGCGTAATCGAGAATCTCGTTCTGCGCCATGACGCGCGTTTCTTCCAGCGGATACCCTTCCGCGTAGATGTTGTGAAACGCGCTGCTGAGCGCTTCACGCACGGCGTGCGGCACAGTGCTTTCCGACGGAATCATGATCAGGTAACGCGCCTGACGCGCGGTTTCATGACGAATCAGGTCGGCGATCTCCGGGTCGATCTCGGCAAGATCGCCGCGAAACAAATAATCACGGGTGGCAATGGACATGGGCGTTTTCCTGCATAGGATGATGGGAAAGTTCACATTATTTTAACCAATGCCGCGCCGCGAATCGAGCGCCAGATGACCGCGCCGCGACATCCGTTTGTGAGCGCGCCGCGCCGCGCGTATAATCGTTAAGAAGCAATCACTACCCCAAGCGGAACAAGGGCGGCAAAGCGGCATGACGGATGAGTTGATCGGCAGGCGCATCGGCGGTTATGCGATCATCGAAGTGATCGGGCGCGGCGGCATGGCAACGGTGTATCGCGCGCAGCAGATTTCGATGAATCGACAGGTTGCGCTTAAAATTCTGCCGCGCCAGTTTGTGAATGATGACACATATATTCAGCGCTTCATTCGTGAAGCGCAGATCGTCGCGCAGTTGGAACACCGCAACATCGTTCCCGTGCATGATTATGGCGATTACGAAGGACAGCCGTATCTGGTCATGCGCTTGATGTCGGGCGGTTCGGTCGATGATTTGCTGCGCTATGGCGCGCTCAACCCGGAACGCATCAGCGACATCATCAACCAGATCGCGCCTGCGCTCGATTACGCGCACACGCGCGGCGTGCTGCACCGCGATCTCAAGCCGAGCAACATTTTGATGGATGACGACGGCGGCGCGTATCTGACCGATTTCGGCATCGCCCGCGTGATGGGACAGGCGACCAACGTCACGATCACGACGCAAGGCGTGGTCGGCACGCCGGCGTACATGAGTCCTGAGCAGGCGCAGGGTAAGCCGCTGGACGGGCGCAGCGATGTGTATGCGCTCGGCGTGACCGTGTTCGAGATGGCGACGGGCGTGCGTCCGTTTGACAGCGACACGCCCTATGGCATAGCCGTGTTGCAAGTGACGGCAGCACCGCCCGCGCCGCGTTCGCTCAAAGCCGAGATCACGCCCGCCGTCGAAGATGTGATCCTGACCGCGCTGAAGAAGCGCCCCGAAGACCGTTATCAAACGGCGGCGCGCCTTGCCGAAGCGCTCGAATTGGCGCAGACGATCAATGGTCATGCGTTTGATACGCAGCCGGGCTTTCGTCTGCCCGAAGCTACCCGCACCCCGACCACACCCAATCCAACACCCGCACCGGCAACTGTGCCGCCGATCACAGGGAACAACACGAACGCTTATTATCCCGTACGCGCGCCGCGCAGCCGTCCGCGCGGTCGCGGGGAATGGTTATTCAGCATCCTCGTCGGTGTGGTGATCGGCGGCGCGCTGCTGACCGCGTTCGTGATCGCGGTCGCGCTGCTGATCAGCGGGGCGAATGCGCCCGCAGCGGAAACGGACGAGCCGCCGCCCGTCAATGAACAAGTCACCGCTGTGCCGGATGCCGCGCTTGATCCCACCGCGCTGCCTTTGGTCACGGAAGCGGAGGCGACCGCGACCCTTGCCCCGTTGGAAGCAGGCGATGCCAGCGCCGACGTTCTCGCCAGCAGCATCGTTTATTTCGCGGAACGCAGCGGCAACTTCAATTTGTATCGGCGCGCGTTGAATGACACGTTTGATCGCCAATTGACCTTTAATGCCGCCGCTGAAATTTATCCGGCGGTGTCACCCGATGGCGAATTAGTCGCGTTTATGAGCGATGACGATGGCGACTTCGATATTTACGTGATCGGCGTCAATGGCGGGCGAATCCGCCGCCTGACCGATAACAACTTCACCGATCGCGTTCCGGCGTGGAGTCCGGATGGCGAGTGGATCATCTTCTCGTCGGATGTACGGCGCGACGGTGCGCACGATCTCTACCGGATTCGCCCCGACGCTACTGATCTCACGCTGGTCTACAGCGCGGACGAACGCAGCAGTTCGCCGCAATACAGCCCCGATGGGCGCTATATCGTGTTCACGGGCGGCAGTCCGTCGGATGGACGCACGTGGGAAATTCGCCTGTTCGACACGCTGACCGAAGAAGCGCGCAGCCTGACCAATAACAATGTCAAAGACTGGATGCCATCGTTCACACCGGAGGGCGACATCCTCTATTTGACCGAAGGCGCAGGTTACGCCGCGATTGCGCGCATGAACATTGACGGAAGCGATCAGCGCATCATCTATGACGGACCCAGCTACGAAGCGAGCGCGCGTCTGCATCCATCGGGGACAGCGCTGCTGTTGCAGTCGGATGTCAGCGGGCGCGATGAACTCTACTTGCTCGACTTGACCGATCCCGACGCCGAACCGATCCCGATCACCGACGGCGGCGGCATGTTTAGCGTGTGGATTCCATGACGGGCGGCATCACCCGCGCGGAAGTGGTCGCGGGACGACTGCGTGAAGCGATCACGCTTGGCGCGATGGTCAGCGGTGAGCGCGTGATCGAAAGTCGCTTGGCGCACAAATGGGGTGTGAGTCAGAACACGGTGCGCGACGCGCTGCGCCTGCTGGAACAAGAAGGTTGGATCGTGCGGGAAGCGCGCAAAGGCGCGATCGTGCGGCGCTTCAGCGCGGACGAAGCCGCCGAAGTCTATCGGCTGATCGCGGCGGTCGAAAGCGTGGCGCTCGATCAAATGATCGCGCACGTCGATAAAAGCGCGTTCGCCCCGCTCGAAAAGAGCATCCATGCCGCGCGCAAAGCCGCTCATCTAGGCGATCAGGTGGGCGCGTTAGCGGCGCTGTTCACGCTGCACAGCCTGATCGGTCAGGGTGGCGGCACGCTGACCGCCGAACTGCTGG
>JBGSRB010000123.1:0-2766 GCA_041737735.1 Anaerolineae bacterium
CGGCGACGCGATCACCCGCTTGCGCGAATGTGCGACTCTCGCCCGCATAAACCTGCGCCGTGACCGTGCCATTGCCGTAACAGGCTTCGCCACTCGCCATGGATGCACACGCCGACGCCGCGCGCGACTGGGCTAACAGCACATGCGCCGGACAGGTTGATCCCCCTTGTGCGCTGACGCTGCTGAGGCTCAGCATTAACCAAACTACAAGTATGTAAACAAGTCGTAAACGTTGTGGCATGATGATTATTCCCCCGTACTGATGATCGCTTTCACTAATTACTGTCGATTATCGCGCGGAATCGGGATCGCATAGCATGAACGTGGGGCAGTCGTTGTTCAGATCAACGGACAAAATTCGCATATACTGAAAACAGACCGCGCACCCTCAGGAGCAAATGTATATGAAACGAGCGTTGGCGCCGTTTTTGCTCGTTGTGGCAATCTTCGCCGCCGCTGTCGGCATTGTTCCCGTTGTTGTGGGACAGGTGTCACCCGATGATCGCTTCGCGCTGCTGTTGTCCATCGGCAACACCCCCCCACGTGGGATTCAATATAACCCGCACTTGGATCAAATGGCGGGCGTGACCATCGACGGACGCCTGATCCTGATCGATGGGGCGACGCTAATCGAAAGCGCCGAACTTTACGCCGCTGGCACGTATAACGCCTATACCTACAGTCACGATGGATCGCGCTTAGCGGTGGCGATTGATAATCGCGTTGATCTGTGGGATGTGCCAACGGTCACGCTGTTGGCGTCGCTCGAACCCGCCAGCGCACGCAGCGTGCGCGGACCCTTGTTGTTCTCGGACGATGATCGCCTGCTCAGTCTGATCGCGGTCGTGCCAGCATCGCAAGCGACGCGCCGCAGCGAAACCGACACCGACGATCTGCCGTGGCTGTGGGATACCGCCGCCGCTTTACGCAGCGCGCCGTCGATTTTGCCGGGGCGGGCTGAAGCCTATCCGTTTTTTGACAATCGCAGCGGCTTATTATTTTTGGGTTCGGGCAACAAAGTGATCGCCGCACTGCCGGGGCGCGTGCAAATTCTCGATGTCAATCAAGCGGGCATTCCGGTGATCAACGAGATCGCAGTCGAGCGCTTCGAGAATGATCCGCTTGATCTGTGGTTCAGCGCGTTGGGCGGCGCGATGTACGTGCGCCCGCAGGATCGTGGCGGCTTGGTGCAGATTACGCCTGCTGGCACGCCTCTGGAAATTCGCACGGGGCGCGAGTTCAGCGCGTTGGGCTTAAGCACGTTTGATCCGCTGCTGCTGAGCGCGGGCGCGCGTGTGATCGGTGAGTCGGCGTCACAGCAGGAAAACGCGCTGCTGCGCGCGCTGTTGGGCGCAGATTATCGCCAGTTTCGCAATTTTCACCCGCTGACGGTGATGTTGCTCGATGTGTTGATCCCGGTGACGCCGACGGCGGGCGCGCCTGCGCTGCTGCTCTACACCTACGATGAGCAAACTGCGACCGGTTTCATCGAACTGCTTCAGCCTGCGAATGCGCTGTCATTCGCGCTCAACGCCGACGGGAATAGGATCGCGCTGCGCGGCACGGACAACGTGATCACGATTTACAACGTGGACACAGGCGGCATTGAACAGCGCATGATGCTTGTGCTGCCCGACGTGAATCAAAATTTGCTGCTGGCATTCAATGCGGCGGGTGATGCGCTCACGGCAGGTTGGGAACGCTTCGACCCGATCACTGGGGCGGCGCAAGCACGTAACCTCGAATATAACGCAGGCTATGAGCGCTGGTTCTTCAACGACGATGGATCGGGCTTGGTCACGATCAGCGGCGATCAGTGGTGGCTGTGGGACATCGCCAGCCAACAGGTGATCCGCCGCGAACAATTGAGCATCGAGGGCGAAGTTCAGCAATTTTCGTCCGATGGTTCGCGGGTCTTGTCGATTATCCCATCGCCAGACGGCGCGAGCCTGACGTTGCAAGTGTTGGATATCGGGCAGGCGACGCGCCGCAGCGTTACGCTGGATACGCCTGC
Organism: Anaerolineae bacterium; assembly: GCA_041737735.1. Classification (GTDB taxonomy): domain Bacteria; phylum Chloroflexota; class Anaerolineae; order Aggregatilineales; family Phototrophicaceae; genus Flexifilum. Next base: position 2,015 of record JBGSRB010000123.1, read on the forward strand.
GGGCATGACGCTGCAAAGCTACAGTGTCAGCGCCGATTGGGAAAATTACGTCGCTTTATTCGCGGATGATCGCACAGGCGAACCTGCCATCGCGCTTTACACATTGGATGATGGTCTGCGCTGGTACATCGAAGCGCCGGATTTGCCGCCCAACGCCATCAGCGCTGAATTAGGCTGGTGGAACGATGTTGCAGCGTATCTGCGCGTGCAGGTCAACCCGAATGATCGCGTTCCGCTGCGCGTGTATGGCATCGAGGGGCATCCGTCGGGTTTGCCGCAATGCTTGGTCGATGCGTATCCCACCAGTTGGGAAAGTTGGCTGCCGCTGTGGGAACGCCTGGTTAGCCGTTTGAGCAGCGATAACCTCACCGCGCTGACGCTGCGCCTATGCGCCGCTGACGATGAGCAGGCGGTGGCGGCATTGTTCACACCGACGCCGACGCGCACACCCGCGCCCGAAGCGACGTTCGCGCCGCCCGTGTTCGTCGATGTGCCTGCTTGTCTGACCACACGTTATCCCGATCAGGCGTTGGCGTTCGCGCAGGATTGGCGCGCGCTGACGACGGGCTTACCCCAAGCCGAGATCGACGTGCTGACGCAGTTATTATGCGAAGGCTTGAGCAGCGGCGCGCAGTTCGCACCGTCCGCGCGTGATGTTGAAGTAGGAACGGACGGTCAAGTGCAGTACATGCTGATCGACATGGCGACGGGCGTGCGTTCGGTCACATCGGCGCTGCCCGCGTATGAAGTCG
>JBGSRB010000642.1:0-2493 GCA_041737735.1 Anaerolineae bacterium
CGATTCGACGATGGCGGCGGTCAGCGTGCAGCCTGCGAGCGGCACGATCAGCGTATCGCCAATGCGTAACAAGCCCGCCGTTGTATCATCCAGCCCATTGACCGCCATCAGATCAAAGCCGCTGGTGCCATATTCCTCCGCGATGCCGAAGGGCGTGTCGCCCTCTTTGATAGTGTGCAGCACGCAGTTGACAGGCAGCGCGTCGGCGGTGCTTTGCAAACTGGGATTGCTGGCAAGCGCGGCGGGATCAATCGTCGGCGCGTCGATCAGCGAGACGGCTGGCTCGACGGTGGTATCGATTAACCCCGGCGGCAGATCAACCACTTGCGGCGTGCCGGGCAGCGGCGTCGCCGTGACGATCTGCACGACATCGGTCGCGTTCGGGTCGCGCGTCCACGTGATCAAAATTGGCACGGTGATCACGACCTGCTGCGGCGCGTTCGCTTCGCCGGAATTGGTGTTCAAGACGTTGACCGCCGCCAGCACCAGCGCGACCACCAACGCGGTATAAAGCACGAGAAATACGAAAAATCCACCGCGGCGCATAAAGCATCCTTGCTTAGGCAAACGAATTTTCTGCGAGCATCTTAGCACACCCGCGATCTTAGGGCAATCATGACGCGGTATAATCGGGCGGATTGTGACCGCACACCGAGAAAGGTTGATCATTTCATGACGGAATATGTTTTCGGCATTGACCTGGGCGGCACGCGCCTGCGCGCGGCGCTGCTCGACCGTGACCTGAACATACTGGCGCGCCGCGAAATTCTGACGCAAAGCGAGCGCGGCGTCGATGACACCGTCGCGCGCATGGCGGATTTAGTGCGCGCGATTCAGCCGACGCTGAATGAGGATGATTACATCAGCGGGATCGGCATCAGCGCGCCGGGTCCGACGAATCCGACGACGGGCTATTTAGTCGCGCCGCCCAACCTGCACGGTTGGCATAACGTGCCGCTGATGCTGATGCTGCAAAAGACGCTCGGCTACTCGACCTTTCTGGGCAACGATGCCAACGTCGCGGCGCTGGCAGAAGCGGCGCGCGGCGCGGCGGTCGGGTATCGCCATGTGATCTTCTTGACGATCAGCACGGGCATCGGCGGCGGCATCATCACCGATGGACGCCTGCTGCTCGGCAAAGATGGCTTGGGCGCGGAAGTGGGTCACATGAACTTGTTCATCAATGATCGCGTGTCCACGCTCGAAAAAGAGGCGGCTGGACCCGCGTTGGCGCGACAGGCGCGCGCACGCATCGAAGCAGGCGCGGCGTCGCAGATGCGCGAGCTGGTCAACGGCGACATCAGCGCCATCGACGGGAAGATCGTCGGGGATGCGGCGTTAGCGGGTGATGCGCTGGCACTGGAGATCGTGCAGCGCGCGGGTCGCGTGATCGGCGTGGGGATCGCGTCGCTGCTGCACATCTTCAATTCGGAAATTGTCGTGTTAGGCGGCGGCGTCAGCACCTTGGGCGATCTGCTGTTCGAGCCGATCCGCGAGGCGATGCACGATCATGTGATCGACAAGGCGTATGTGGCTGATCTGCGTCTGAAGCCCGCTGCGTTGGGCGAGAATGTCAGCTTGATCGGCGCGGCGGCGCTGGTGGTCACGAAGGGCGGCGTTGAAGATGTCGCGTCGATGGCGCGCAAACTCGACGCCGATTAAAGGTGGATGCGCGGCGTGACTTTATGTGCTTGCGCTGACCGTGTTGTGCGCTAGAATCAAGGTGTTTCCTTGCGCTTGAAAACGCGCCCAACCCCGTACCCTAGCTTTATGCGGATCGCGGGCGTCATGTGGTACACTCACGTTAGTGCATGATGCAGCGTCATTCAGCCGAATGCGTGATGTTCTTATTTGTGTGGAATTGCTCCGCTTATACGTGTGTTCGGCGGCACTGCTTGCGTTCGGCTTTGCGTCGGAACTGATCGCGGACGGTGGGGCGCGCGATCATCAGCAATAGGAGAGAACTTCGTTGGCTAAGTCACGGACAGAATTACTGGTCGCGCGGCTGCGAGACTTGCAAACCAGTTCTGAAGGCGTCGAAGCCGCCGCTATTGTCAGCGTCGATGGCTTGAGCATGGCGTCGTCGCTGCCGGCGGGAACAGAAGAAGACCGCGTGAGCGCGATGTCGGCGGCAATGCTGGCGTTGGGCGAGCGCATCTCATCAGAACTGGGACGCGGCGACTTGCAGCAGGTTTACGTGAAAGGCGAGAACGGTTACGTGATCCTCAACGCGATTGGTGAGGAAGCCGTGTTAACCGTGCTGGTGCGGAAAGAAGGGCGCTTAGGCTTGATCTTTCTTGACATCGCTCGCACCGTGCAAGACCTCAACGGCTTGATCTGAGCTGCGTCGTGCAGCGAAAGCGAACAGCCCCATGACGACGGCGCTGCACTATCCGAATCGCTTTGCGCGCCATTTGTTGCTGGCGCTCGAAGAAGTGATGGGGCAAACCGGCTTGGCAGAAGCGCGCGCGCAGGCGGGCATTGGCGTTGAAC
>JBGSRB010000647.1:0-2865 GCA_041737735.1 Anaerolineae bacterium
ATCACCGCCGCGCTGATCGGGACGCTGGCGCTGGTCGGATTGGTCGTCGTCGTCCTGTTCGGCACGAGCGACAACAGCGCCGCACCCGCCGCCGATACGATTAGCGTGCTGCCGACGCCGGTCGATGCGCGCGTGAATTACGCCGACGCCACAGGCATGATCAGCGGTGCGGCGGCGGATAGCGCCCTCGTCAACACGATCATCGACATCACGCCGTGGGATGGCACATCACGCCTCAACATCCTGTTCATGGGGCTGGATCGTCGTCCGGGGGAAACGGGCATCGCCTTTCGCAGCGACTCCATGATGATCATCAGCCTGAACCCGCAAACGGGAAGCGTGGGCGTGTTGAGCATTCCGCGCGATCTCTACGTGAGCGTCCCCGGTTACAGCGCGCGCCAGCGTATCAATTCGGCGCTGCCGTTGGGTGAACTTCAGCGCGCGGGTTATGGTCCCACACTGGCGATGCAGACGATCCAGCACAACTTCGGAATGCCGATCCACGAGTACATCGTCGCGGATTACACCGCGTTGATCGCGCTGATCGACGCCGTGGAGGGCATCGAGATTGACGTGCCAACCCCGATCAGCGATTACTGGTTTCCCGATCAATACGACGGCTATGATCCGCTGGTGTTGAGCGCGGGCGTCCAGTGGATGGACGGCAGCACCGCGCAAAAGTATGGGCGCACGCGCCACGGCGACAGCGATTTCGGGCGCGCGCGCCGTCAGCAGCAGGTGATCTTCGCGCTGCGCGAACGCTTGCTCAATCTTGATAATCTGCCCGCGTTGATCGCCAGCGCGCCCGCGCTTTACGGATCGATCAGCGCGAACGTCGAAACCAGCTTATCGCTCGATCAACTGCTGCGCTTAGGCATGTGGCTGCGCGATCTGGACACGAACGCGATCACGATGGGCGTGATCGACGCCGATTACACCAGCGACTTCATCACCGATGATGGCGCGGCGGTGTTGATCCCGCGCAGCGAGTGGATGTACGGCTTGTTCACGCGCGTGTTCGGCGCTGATTTCGCTGGCTAATGCACAAATAAAAACCGCCCTCACAAGTTAGTTGTGAAGGCGATTTAATGATAAGAACTGCCCGCCATGCCGTGTGAGCGAAGTTCTGAACCTGCTTTCGCAGGTGGGAAGCTAGCGCCGTTCAGGTCTTGACCGTCGCGGGTCTATCACCTTATCGCCGCAGATCGCCCCCCTTTTTTGGGGTGTTGGCTCAAAACGTTGGCGCTGCATCACGCGCACAGCAGGTTATGTCTGTTATACCAGTGTGGTGCGGCGCTGTAAAGGGCGCGCGGAAGGACAAAGTGCCTAAGATCGTGTCAGTCAGGTGGCACATACATAGCTGTGAAGTCAGCTATCTGCACCTCGTTCTAACACAGGCTATTGTATAATTTCAGAAAAGCACAAAGGACTCAGCATGTCACTTGAAACGATGTTTGAAGAAATCCGTGCTTTGTCGTTGGACGAGCGTAAGCGCTTGGTCGATTTCATCATCGATACTTTTATCGTCGATTCGCAAAGTCAGCCCGCCACCACAAAGCGCAGCATACTCGAATTCGAGGGAGTTGGCGCGGAAATGTGGCGGGGAATCGACGCACAAGACTATGTTAACCAGCTTCGCAGCGAATGGGATTGATAAATCCTGCCTGTCCGCACCACATATCCCACGCGCCACCGCAAACCGCGTTAAGGTCATAACGACTTAAATTAAGCTTTGGGAAACATCACTTGACCGAGTGCGCGCCAATGGTATGATCAATGCCTTGTCGTTGCAACCATTGGTTATGATCATGAACGAACGTCCTCTCATTCTTTTCACCAACGATGACGGCATCGCGTCGCCCGGGTTATGGGCGGCAGTCGAAGCCTTCGCTGATCTCGGTGATGTGCTGGTATGCGCCCCGCGCGAGCAGCAAAGCGGCACCGGTCGCAGTATGCCGATCAGCAGCACGGGACGCATTCACGAAGAAGAACGCCTGATCGCGGGCAAATCGATCCGCGTGTACAGCGTCGAAGGCACACCCGCGCAAGCCGTGCAGCATGGCGTGCTGGAACTGGCTGATCGCGTCCCGTCGCTGGTGGTGTCGGGCATCAATTATGGCGAGAACTGCGGCAACGGCGTGACCATCAGCGGCACGGTGGGCGCGGCGCTTGAAGCGGCGAGTCTGGGCATTCCGGCGTTAGCGGTCAGCCAGCAAACCGCCAAAGACCTGCACCTGACCTATTCGGATGAAGTCGCCTTCAGCGCGGCGGCGCACTTCGCGCTTATGTTCGGCACGTGGCTGATCGCCAACGACGCGCCCGACGATGTGGAAGTGCTTAAGATCGATGTGCCGGTTGCAGCCACCACCGACACCGACTGGAAGATTACGCGCATCTCGCGCCGACGTGTGTATTGGCCCACCCGCCCTGAGCGCGTCGCGCTGAGTGATGCGGGCAAGATGGGCTATCGCTTCAACTACGATCCGTCGAAAGCCGAACCCGATAGCGATGTGTATGTTGTGCTGCATGAGGGCTTGGTGTCGGTCACGCCGATGAGCTTAGACATGACTTCGCGCACCGATCTGTATCGGATGCGTCAGATTCTCACGGGTGAACGGCATTACGCGGAAAAAGCGCGCGGCAAGCGCCGCAGCTTCGCGCAGTTGGAAGAACTTCAACAAGCCATCGCCTATATCGAAGCCGATAGCAAAGCCGAACGCAAGAACGGCAGCGCCTAGCGCAAGCGCGCGAAGAACGCCTGAAGCTGCGCGGCGGCTTCGTCCGCCAACAGACCGCCGCTGACATCCACGCGATGATTGAGCGCATCGTGCCGCAGCAGATCGATCACGCTGCCCGCCGCCCCTG
>JBGSRB010000004.1:0-2710 GCA_041737735.1 Anaerolineae bacterium
CGCTCACCCGCCCGCGCAGCGGCGCATCGATCCGCCCTGCCGACAACGCCACATAGGCTTGTTTCATCGCAGCGATGGCGTCACGCATGGGCAGGGCGCGCGCCACATCCGCCGCTGACAAAATCCTTAAGCGCGTCATTCGATGCCCAAATAGGCTTTCTGCACCATCGCATTACGCTGAAGATTCTTCGCGCTGTCGCTCAGCACAATCTCACCTGTCTGCACCACATAGCCACGACTGGCAATTTGCAGCGCCATGTGCGCGTTTTGTTCCACCAGCAGCACGGTTGTGCCGTTCTTGTTGATGTTGATGATCGTGTCGAAAATCGTCTCAACCAGCACGGGCGCTAAGCCCATCGAGGGTTCGTCGAGCAGCAGCAAACGCGGATTCGCCATCATCGCGCGCGCCATCGCCAGCATTTGCTGTTCGCCGCCGCTCATCGTGCCAGCATACTGCGCACGGCGTTCGCGTAAGCGCGGAAACAGGGTATACGCTTTTTCGAGGTCGGCGTCTATGCCTTCGCGATCGCGTCGCATATACGCGCCCAGTTCCAAGTTTTCGCGCACCGTCATCTTGGAGAACACGCCGCGCCCTTCAGGAACCATGGCGATGCCCTTCGGCACCAGTTGATTCGGCTTAAACGGGCGCAAGTCCTCACCGTTGAGAAACACCGCACCCTGTCGCGGTTTCAGCAACCCGAAAATCGTTCGTAGCGTGGTGGTTTTGCCCGCACCATTGCCGCCGATCAGCGAGACGATCTCGCCTTCGTCCACGCTCATGTTGATGCCCTTGAGCGCGTGAATGTTGCCGTAATACGTGTGAACATCCCGAACTTCAAGCAGCGCCATCATTCCGCCTCGTCAATCTGAATCGCGGCGCTGGCAGCCGCACCACGTCCTAAATACGCTTCGATCACACGCGGATTACGTTGAATATCTTCCGGCAGCCCTTCCGCGATCTTCTTGCCGTAATCCAACACGGTGATATGCTCAGAAATATCCATGACCAAGCGCATATCGTGTTCGATCAGCACCACCGTGATGCCCAGTTCGTCGCGCAAGCGCTTAATGAACTCGGTGGTTTGGGCTGTTTCGCGTGGATTCATGCCCGCCGTCGGTTCGTCCAGCAGAATCAGCTTAGGCTTACTGGCAAGCGCGCGCGCGATTTCCAAGCGGCGCTGATCGCCATAGGGCAAGTTGCGGGCGATATAATCGCCCTTGCCCTGCAACGCAACGAAACGCAGCAGGTCGCGCGCACGTTCTTCCGATTCGCTGTTCTCTTTGCGCGTGAACGGCGTGCCGATGACAGTGCCGATCCAACCCGATTTGAGCTGCGCTTCTTGCCCGACCATGATATTTTCCATCGCCGTCATATTGCTGAATAAGCGAATGTTTTGGAAGGTGCGCGCGACGCCCGCCCGTGTGATCTGGTCAGCGCCTTTGCCGTTCAAGCGTCCGCCATCGAACAGCAGCTCACCTTCATCAATCTGGTAAAAGCCCGTGATGCAGTTGAAGAAGGTCGTCTTGCCCGCACCATTGGGTCCAATGATGCTGGCAATCGAGCGGCGCGGAATGGTGAAATCGAGCTTATCCACCGCGACCAAACCGCCGAAGCGTTTGGTCATGCCGCGTGCTTCAAGGATGATGTCTTGCGTCATGCTGGCAGCCTTTCCGCGCTCACTAGTTGTTGATCGTCGTGTGTTCGTCTTGGACAGTCACGCGCGAAACATCGCCCGCCTGGATTGGCGGGGGGTCCTCGCCAGCGCGCATCTCGCGCTGATGCACCGCCGACGGAATGATTCCCTCAGGACGCACCAGCATCATGACCACCAACAGCGCACCGTAGATCAGCAAGCGGAAGTCGTCAAACTCACGCAGCAGGTCAGGCAAGCCGATCAGCACGAACGCTCCGAGCGCGATGCCGGGAACGCTGCCCATACCACCGACGATGATCAAGCTCAAGACGTTGATCGACACCAGCAGATCAAAGCTATCGGGGAACACCGTGCCTACTTTCGCCGCGAAGATCGCACCTGCCAACCCGCCCGATGCCGCGCTAAGCGTGAACGCCAGCAGTTTAGCGCGCGCCGGATTAATGCCCATCGACATGGCGACATCTTCATCTTCGCGGATCGCCATCCACTGTCGCCCCGTGCGCGAATTGTTCAAGCGCAGCGAGACGAACAGCATCAGCGCACACGCCGCCAAAATGATGTAATACAACTGCTGGGGTCCCGCAAACTCGATCCCGAACAATTCCGGCTTAGGAATCGCCAAAATGCCCTGCGCGCCACCAATCGTTGGACGCAGCCAGTCTGATTTAGCCAAGAGCTTGATGATCTCGCCAAAACCAAGTGTGGCAATCGCTAGATAATCACCGCGCATTCGCAGCACCGGAACTGCCAGCAAAAAGCCCGTGATCATCGCCGCGATCAACGCGACCGGCAGCACCAACCAGAAGTTGAACCCATCGCCAATGCCGAGTGGACCCGTCGAAGTCAGCAGCGCCATGATATACGCGCCCACGGCGAAGTTGGTCACATAGCCCAAGTCGAGCAAGCCTGCCAAGCCGACCGCGATATTCAAGCCGAAGCCCATCAAAATGTATAAGCCCACATTGACGAACACTTCGCTCAAAAATGTGCCAAGCAGCCACGGCAGCAGCAGCAGCACCACGCCAACCAACAAGCCGCGCCGCGCCTTCGGCGGG
>JBGSRB010000128.1:0-16793 GCA_041737735.1 Anaerolineae bacterium
GATGTGCTGCTGCACATGCGCCCGACCGCTGCTGAGATCGACGGTGACAGTGTGCGCGCGGTCACGGTCAGCCATGTGCTGACCGGGGATCACGTCGTGCTGCACGCGCCCTATATTGTCGATGCCACCGAGACGGGCGAACTGCTGGCACTGGCTGAGATCGAGCATGTGATCGGGGCAGAGGCGCAAGCCGACACAGGCGAACTGCACGCGCCCGCCGCAGCCGATCCACAGGATCAGCAGGCGGTGACGTGGTGCTTCGCCATGGATCATCTGCCGGGTGAACAGCACATCATCGATCGTCCCGACGATTACGACTTCTGGCGCACCTATGCCGCCGATTTTTGGTCGGGCAATTTGTTAAGCTGGACGGATGTTGACCCGCAGACGAATCAGCCGCGCACGCTGCCGTTGTTCGATGATGGCGTGAACGGCGCGCCCAACAAGCCGGGATCGCGCTGGTTATATCGGCGCATGTTGGCAACTGAACAGCACCTGCCCGGCGCCTTTCGCAGCGACATTACGCTCGTCAACTGGCCGCAGAATGATTATTGGCTCAGCCCCATCATCGGCGTGAGCGCTGACGAACGCGAACGGCATCTGCGCGGCGCGCGTCAACTGAGTTATGCGCTGCTCTACTGGATGCAGACCGAAGCCCCGCGCGGCGATGGCGGACAAGGGTATCCGGGGCTGCGCTTGCGCCATGATGTGTTCGGCACCAGTCACGGACTCGCCAAGTCGGTTTATGTGCGCGAGTCACGGCGGATTGTGCCTGAATTCCGTGTGACCGAGCAGCACGTGGGCGTGGCGGCGCGCGGCGATCAGGTGGGCGCGGAAGTGTTCGATGATACCGTGGGAACAGGATCGTATCGCATCGATCTGCACGCCAGCTTATCCGGCGGTTATGCCTATATCGATATTGACTCGTGGCCCTTTCAGATTCCGTTGGGCGCGCTGCTGCCCGTGCGCGTCGAAAATCTGCTGCCAGCGTGCAAGAACATCGGCACGACGCACATCACCAATGGTTGTTATCGCCTGCATCCAGTCGAATGGAACATCGGAGAAGCCGTTGGCGCGCTGATCGCCTACTGTCTGACGCATAAGACCGCGCCGCGTCAGGTGCGCGCGGATCGGGTGCATTTGCGCGCGTTTCAAAATCTGCTGCACGATCAACTGGGGTTTGAACTCGACTGGCCCGCTTATGCCTATCGAACGCCGCGCCTCGGACGCGAGATGCCATGGTTGATCCGCGAACTGCGACGCAAGCGCTGAGTATCTGGTAACGCACCTAATCAAAAAGTGGGCTGACCGCATGACCGTGACCGATCCCGACCTCAATTTCGATCTCGAAATCGTCCCGTTTAGCCGACGCGGATCATTTCTGGCATTTTCGTTATACGCGCACGCCAATCAGCAGCAGGTGTATCAAGCCAGCGGCGCACAGGTGCATGAAGCGGTGTATTTACGCGCCGTGCATGGCGGTGCGGGACGCAGCACACTGCTTAAAATCAGCCTGCTGCATGACGGACAGCCGATCCCGTGTCGAGTGCGCGCCAGCGCGGGACGCTTACGCATCGAAGCGCCCGATCAGGCGGATCGCTATGCTGAATTTTGTCTCGATGAGGAAACGGTCTGGTTACGTACAGCGGATGTGGGCTTGCGCTGCGTCGCCTTCACCGATGACAGTCCGTTTGAGACCGCATTTTCACCCGATGGCGTGCGCGTGACCGTGAATTGTTATCTCGCGGGGATCAAGCTCGATTTCGTGCCAAGCACGGGCGTTGTGGTGTTGGATACGACGTGGTTAGGATCGCGGGCAGAACACATCACGGTTGATCTGCTGCCTGCGCCGAACAGCGCCACCGCCGAACATCGGATCGAAGGCTATACCAGCACGGCAAAGCCTGATCAGGCGGCGGGCGCGAACTTTGACAGCGTGAGCGCCGCTGCCGCCGCCGATTATCGCATGTGGCTGAACACGACGCTGACCACGCCCACGCGCTATGCTGATACGCGCGCGCTGGCAGCCTATATCTGCTGGTCGTGCGTGGTGCGTCCGCGCGGGCTGCTCCTCCGTCCGGCGATGTTCATGTCCAAGAATTGGATGGCGCGCATCTGGAACTGGGACAACTGCTTCAACGCGCTGGCGCTGGCTGAACAAAACCCGCAGATGGCGTGGGATCAACTGCTGATTTTCTTCGATCATCAAGCTGACGATGGCGCGCTGCCTGACCATGTAATCGACTCGTCGCGTTCATATCGCTTCTATAAACCGCCTGTGCATGGCTGGACGATCCGCCGTTTGATGCAGCGCACCCACTGGATCGACGAGGAGCGCCTGCGCGCGATTTATGATCCGTTGTGCCGTTGGACAACGTGGTGGCTCACCTTCCGCGACGATGATCACGATGGAATTCCGCAATATAATCACGGCAACGAGTCGGGGTGGGATAACGGCACCATTTTTGCCGATGGCGTGCCAGTCGAAAGCCCTGATCTTGCCGCTTATTTGATCATTCAGATGGATGTGCTGGCGGAAATCGCCGCGCGTTTGGGGCGTCCTGACGATCAGGCGCGTTGGGCAGAACGCGCGGACGGGCTGCTGGCGCTGCTCATCGCCCATTTTTGGGATGGTGAGCAGTTTCGGGCGCGGCGCAATCGCACGCATGAAATTCCCGCAGGCGATGCGCTGATCAATTATATGCCGCTGTTGTTGGGCAAACGTTTGCCTACGACCGTGCGCACGGTGCTGATCGCGGGTGTGGAACGTTTTTTGACTCCGTTTGGTGTGGCGACGGAAATCCCCGCCAGCCCGTTGTACAGCCCTGATGGTTACTGGCGCGGACCAATTTGGGCGCCTTCGACTCTGCTGATCGTCGATGGGCTACTCTCATGCGGCGCGGATGAACTGGCACACACGATCATGCGGCGCTTTTGCGATCTAGTGGCACACAGCGGCATGGCGGAAAATTTCGACGCGCTGACGGGCGCCGGCTTGCGTGACCGCGCCTATACGTGGACTGCCAGCGTCTTCCTGCTGCTGGCACAGCAGCTTGAGGCGGAAACGCACGCACCGTGATCGCTCGGCACAGCCTCAACTCGCGCTGGCAGGCGCACCCGACGCTCGTGCGTGTCGCCACGCCGCCAACCATCAACGCCGCGACGACGATCACGTTTGTGCTGCCCGTCGAACCCGATGATCACGCGCAGTATGGTGATGGCTTCGCTCAGTTTGTGGCGCTTCGTTGGCACGAGCAGCTCAACACGATCGTTGCCGCACCGACCTTTAGTGCGATGCCATGGTATGGCGATCATCCGACGACGCACACGCTTCAACAAGCGCGTTATTTGATGCAAGATGTCGTGCCGCTGCTGAATCGATATTATGGACGACGCAAGCGCCTGCTGTTAGGCTTCAGTAAATCAGGTGTTGGCGCGCTCAGCTTGTTGCTGCGTCACATGGATCAGTTTTACGCGGCGGCGGTGTGGGATGCGCCGCTGATGGTTGAAGCGCCCGATCAATGGGAAATGGCGTCGATTTTCGGCACAGCCGAACAGTATGCGCGCTTTCGCGTCAAAACGCTGCTGGCAGACCATGCCCCAACACTAAAACAACGCCGACGGTTCGCGCTGCATGGCTATGGTATCTATCGTGATCACATGATAGCAGCGCATGATTATCTGAATGCGCTTGGCGTGCCGCATGAGTTTGCCTGCGCCGATTATCATGATCATCGGTGGGACAGCGGTTGGTTGCCCGCGTGCGCCGCCGCGCTCGATCAACTGGCGAGGGAAAACAACCATGACATTTGATCCGCAGGCGGTGCAAGCGCTGGTGTTCGATGTTTTTGGCACCGTGGTCGATTGGCGTGGCAGCATCATCGTGGAAGGCGCACACTTCAACCGCACACGCGGCTTAGCTGTCGATTGGGGTGCGCTGGCGGATGCGTGGCGCGCGGGGTATCAACCCGCCATGGATCGGGTGCGGCGCGGTCAGGCGGAATGGGCATCGATCGATCACTTGCATCGTCAAATTCTTGACGATCTGCTGCCCCGTTTCGGGCTTGATCATTTAACTGAACCCGAACGCCGCCATCTCAATCAGGTTTGGCATCGTTTAACGCCGTGGGACGACGTGCGCGGCGGACTCATGCGCTTGCGCGAACAACACATCGTCACCACGCTGTCAAATGGTCATGTGGCGCTGCTGGTCGCGCTGAGCAGGCAGGGCGGCTTAACTTGGGATTGCATCCTCTCGGCAGAACTGGCGCAGCATTACAAACCTGATCCCGAAACGTATCTTATGGTCGGGCGCTTGCTCGACCTGCCGCAGGATCGGCTGATGATGGTCGCGGCGCACAGCGGCGATCTGATCGCTGCGCGGCAAACGGGCATGAAAACAGCATTTGTGCGCCGTCCGTTGGAATTTGGTGCGGACGGCGCACCCGATCAGCCGGACGAAGCGTGCGACCTGATCGTGAATGACCTGCACGAACTGGCGGATCGACTGGTGTTAGCGCGCCCCGATGCCGTTTGACCGCACCTGCACGACTGACCGATCCCCGTAATTAACGGGATCACCAAGCTGGCGCTTGAAGAACGCCAACAGATGTTCCCACACCTGCACCGAATAGCCATATAACACATGATCGACGCCTTCCAAACTGACGAGCGTCGCTTCGACTCCTTGTTTGGTCAGCGCTTCGTAAAGCATCACAGATTGCTGAAACGGCACAATATCGTCGGTTGTGCCGTGAATCAGCAGCATCGGCGGCGCGTCAGGGCTGAGGTAAGTCAGTGGGTTGGCGCTGCGCACGAGTTCCTCACGGGTATGAACTGTGCCGCCGAATAAACGCTCAACCGCACTGTCTGGCTCATACGCCCATTCCCATTCGGCTTGTGGCACGAGCATGTCAATCGCCGGATTAACGGCAGCGACAGCGGCAACGCGCGTGCTGTGTCCTGCCCACCCGCACGCCCCTTCGAGCGCTTCGAGATCGCCCGTTGCAGCCGCCAGCGACACGAGATGTCCGCCTGCTGAACCGCCCCATAAGCCGATGCGCTGCGGATCGATGTTGTATTCATCGGCGTGCGCGCGCAGCCAGCGGATCGCGGCTTTGACATCGTGAATTTGCGCGGGGAAGATCGCTTCGTGGCTCATGCGGTAGTCGATGCTGGCGTAGAAAAATCCTTGCAGCGGCATCAGCAAGCCGCGCCCGATGTTGCGTTCGCCCACTTGCCAGCCACCGCCATGCACTTCGATCACGGCGGGCATCCGTTCGGGGGCGGGCATTCCCGGCGTCTCACTCGGATAAGCCAGATCGAGCAGCAGCGGTGTGCCGTCTTCGGCGGTTCCATACTGAACCCCTAGCTTCGCTGTCACCCAATAGGGCAGTTGCATAATTTCTTCAGACATTTTCTAGTCTCCTCAATAAGTGTTATTCCATGAGCGTATGCCACCCGCTGATCCGCCATTTGAACACAAAGCTCAAAAGGGCGCGCCTTGCTCGCTCATCACTGGCTCGATTGTGCTGTAAAGTCAATCACATTCCGTCTCAAATAGTATAGCGCAGGGGTAAGCAATGGAGGGCTGCAATCCTTATCTGGTCGCGACGCGCGCTGCCCCGCTCATGGTCACTTCGGACTCGCAGTTGGTGGGCTTGGTTCAGCCAGCGACGCCAACCGCTGCTTGCTTGTCGTGACTGTTAGATGCCTCTAATAGGAACAATCTGCCGTGACCAGCCACAAGATCATGTGCTAGCACTACGAATAAATCCCCCGCTCGGCGGGTGTACGGATCACAGCTAAGCTCTATACTGAAAATGAAGTTGATAAGGAGTTTGACATCGTGGGCGATAAAGGCAGCAAAAATCAAAAGAAAAAGAAAAAGGTGAAGTCGGCTGTGAAGGAAGAAGCCACTGTTTCGACAGTGCTAAACCCGACTGCGCCCAACAAGAGCAAAACACCTGCGCGCAAATAGACGTTGACACAGGCTGAATTGAGTAGCGCTGCTCAGCTCAGGGCGCTACTCAGCCTCGTCGCTCATCGATCGATAACGCACGCACACCACTGATTGAACTCAATCATGGGTTTTAAACCCGTTGCTGGTCGTCTCGTTCGTCTCTCCCTCCATTCGTTAGTTTTACATCAGGAGTAATTCATGCTGGATCGTCTGCTCGTTCCCTTGGATGGTTCATCGTTGTCAGAGTGTGTCTTGCCTCATGCCATCGCTCTTGCCAAAGCATTTAACGCGCAAATTACCCTCGTGCATGTCTTAGACCAGCCCGCGGCATCATTCCATTTACCCAAAGCCGACCCTCTGGATTGGTTTCTGAAAAAGTCAGCCGCGCAGATGTATTTGGACGCCTTGCAGTCGCGTTTGGAACAGGAACTTCATTTATCCGTTGATGTGATCCTCGAAGAGGGGAACGCGGCGGACAAAATCGTCGAACTCGCCCACGCCACCCAAGCGAATTTGCTGATCTTGAACGGTTATGGTGAAACCGGGGTTAAGCGCGGTGGTGTGGTCAGCAGCATGGCTCAGGAAATTCTTCAGCGCGTGCGGATTTCAACCCTGCTTGTGCGGGCAGACCAGACGGTTGACCCGTTCACGCATGACCTGCGTTATCACAGAATGTTGATCCCGTTAGACGGTTCGCAGCGGGCGGGGTCGGCGCTGGCGCTGGCGGCGGCTTTCGCTGAAGTTTATCACCCCGAACTTTTGCTGATTCATGTGATCCGCAAGCCGGAAATGGCGCGCCATATGCCCTTAAGTGAGGAGGATGCCGAGCTGATCAATCGTGTGATCGAACGCAACCGCGAAGAAAGCATCAAATATCTGGAACAGGCTCAAGCCCACTTGCCTGCCAACACGCAAACCCGTGTGTTGATGAGCGAGAATATCGCCGCGACGCTCCAAATGGTCAGCCAAGAAGAACAGTTTGATCTGTTGGTGTTAAGCGCGCATGGCTACTCGGGTGAAGCGCATTGGCCCTATGGCAGCGTCACGAATCGGTTTATCACCGATGGCACGGCACCCTTATTGATCGTCCAAGATTTGCAATGGGACGCACCCGTAGCAAAACGCGCAAGCGTGGAAACCCGCGTGCCTATGCGGATGAATAATGGTTCATAACCCCGATGAAAATGTCCTCACCAGCACGACCGACACGTTACGCGAGCTGGCGCATCAGCTTGCCCAAACGCTGACCCTAACAACAACCGTCACGCGCAAGTCCGCGCTGCTGGATCAACTCAGTCAGCACGAGAAACAGATCACGACGGCTTACAAGCAGTTCAGCAGCGCTGCTCACGAAGATTTAGCGCTCTCCTATGCCGCCGAGTGGCTGCTGGACAATTTTCTGGTGGTTCAGCAAGCGATCCGGCAAATTCGCGAAGACCTTCCCACGGGTTATTATGAAACACTCCCCAAACTGAACAACCCGCTCTGGGTGGACCTGCCGCGCAACTACGCGCTCGCCTGTGAACTGATCGATTACAGCAACGTTCAGCTTGACATCGGACAGGTCATTCGCTTTCTACAAGCATTTCAGCTCGATGTGCCTTTGACCATGGGTGAGCTGTGGGCAGTTCCGACGATGCTGCGCTTGGGTATTCTCAGCAAGCTTAGCGCTACCCTGAGTCAACAGCTCGACTCATCATCGTCACCTGCTTGGGTGGATGACAGCATGGTTCGCTTCTGTATCACCAGTTTGCGCTTGCTCGCCACTCAAGACTGGAAAATCTTTTTTGAGCAGGTCAGCCTGACCGATCACATTCTGCGGCTTGATCCGGCGCACATCTATACGGCGATGGATTTTGACACCCGCAACAGCTATCGCATGGTGATCGAACGCCTCGCCTATGCAGCGCAGCAGTCTGAAGAAGCGGTCGCCCGCCAAGCGATCACGTTCGCCCAGAATGCCGACTCGACGGGTCGTGAGGGGCATGTCGGCTATTATCTGATTGGCGATGGTTACAGCCAGTTAGAAACGCGGTTCAGGCAGCGCACACCCGTGCTGGAGCGCCTCCGTCGCTGGTTCCTTGATCGCCCGACTTTCACCTATCTGTCCAGCATGGGCTTACTCACCCTGCTGATCGTGCTGGCGTTGGTCGGTTATGCCGCCGTGTCAGGCGCTACCGCTGTGCAAATGCTGCTGGTGGGTCTGCTCGTCTTTTTACCCGCCACAGCGATGGCAAGCAGTGTCATCAATTGGATCGTGACCAATACCATCGCGCCGTGCTTGCTGCCCCGTCTGGATTTCCAAGACGGTATTCCGTCTGCTTATCAGACTGTGGTCGTGATCCCGACCCTGCTGCACGATGCTGCCGAGATCGACTCGCTGTTGCAAGACATGGAACTGCACTTTTTGCGCAATTCGGACACCGCGCTGTTTTTCGCCCTGCTCACAGATTATGCCGACGCGCCTGCTCAGCACATGCCCGCTGATGCGGATTTGATCCGCCATGCTCAGGAGGGCATCTCCGCGCTGAACGCCAAATACCGACCCGACTCTCCACCGTTTTATCTGTTCCATCGGGAACGCCGCTGGAACGCCGCGCAGAACACGTGGATGGGCTGGGAACGCAAGCGCGGCAAGCTGGTCGAGTTCAACCATCTGCTGCGGGGGAATCAAACCACTTCCTACGCGGTACAGGTGGGTGATCTGAACGTCCTGCCGCAGATCCGCTATGTGATTACGCTCGATGCCGATACGATTTTGCCTGAAGGCAGCGCCCGACGGCTGGTGGCAACATTGGCGCATCCGCTTAATCGTGCTGTGTACAATGCCGCCACAGGTAAAGTGGTTGCGGGCTACTCAATTCTGCAACCCCGCATTGAGATCAAACCCACCAGCGCCAATCAATCGCGCTTCACCCACATCTTCGCGGGTGATGTTGGCTTGGATTTGTACACTCGTGCTGTCTCGGATGTTTACCAGGATTTATTTGGCGAAGGCAGTTACGTTGGTAAAGGTATTTACGATGTCGATGTCATGGAGGCGTGCCTAGCGCGGCGTATCCCTGAAAATACGCTGTTAAGCCATGATCTGTTTGAAGGCATTCATGCGCGCGTCGCGCTTGTCAGCGATATTTTACTGTTTGAAGAATATCCGGCGCGCTATCTGGCTTATACACGCCGGTTGCACCGCTGGATTCG
Organism: Anaerolineae bacterium; assembly: GCA_041737735.1. Classification (GTDB taxonomy): domain Bacteria; phylum Chloroflexota; class Anaerolineae; order Aggregatilineales; family Phototrophicaceae; genus Flexifilum. The sequence continues at coordinate 9,161 of JBGSRB010000128.1, forward strand.
GGGTGACTGGCAACTTTTGCCGTGGCTGTTTCCGCGCATCCCCACCGATCAGGTGGGGCAGACGCTGCCGAACACCTTTTCAACCCTTGATCGCTGGAAAATCTTCGATAATTTACGGCGCAGCTTGGTCACGCCGTCGCTGCTGCTGCTGCTGATCGCAGCTTGGTTCGGATTGATCGGCACACCGCTGTTCTGGACGCTGATCACGCCCGCCATGCTTGGCTTTCCGTTCATTATGTCTTTGCTGACGCAGCTTCACCGCCGCCGTCCAGCCGATGCACAGGGCGCTCTGCTGCGTTCATATCGTCTGGACGCGCAGCGCTGGTTGCTGGCGCTGATTTTCCTGCCTTATGAAGCGCTGCTGACCTTGAATGCGGTCGGCACAACACTGGTGCGCTTATTCGTCACGCGAACGCGCATGTTGCAGTGGACAACAGCCGCGCAAACGGCTCAGCAGTTTGGCAGCGAGCGAGGCTCAGAATCCACGTGGCGCGAGATGCTGCCCGTGCCAATCCTCGTCGTTATCCTCGCCCTGCTCATTGCGATCACCAACGGGGCAGCGCTTCTCTTTAGTTTGCCCATACTGGCGTTATGGTTTAGTTCGCCGCAGGTAGCCTACTGGTTGAGCCAGCCCAAGCGCCACACTGAGCCAGCCTTATCGGGCGATCAAAAAGCTGAATTGCGCCAGCTTGCCCGCCAGACGTGGCTCTTTTTTGAGCAAACAGTTGGACCTGAAGATCACTGGCTGCCGCCCGATCATGTGCAGGAAGCGCCGAGCCTCACCGCCCATCGCACATCGCCCACCAATATCGGCTTGCTGCTCACATCGACCTTGGCTGCCTATGATCTGGGTTACATTGGAACATTCAATTTAAGCACGCGCTTGCAGGCGACCTTAGACACCCTCGATCAACTGGAACATTATCGTGGGCATCTGCTGAACTGGTATGACACCCTAGCACTCGCCGCGCTGGAGCCGCGTTATGTTTCAACCGTGGATAGTGGCAATTTGGCGGGTTGTCTGATTGTCATTGAGCAGGCTTGCCTGAGCGCGGCTGATCAGGCTGCCCTCCACGATCGGCGCTGGTTGGGTTTATTGGATTCTTTGGGACTGCTGGAAGACAGCCTCGACACCCTGTACAGCAGCAGTCAGGACATTCCAGTTACACATTTGCGCGCTTACATGCTTTCACTGCGCGAAACCATTCAAACCATCATTCAGTCCCCGGATCAATGGGCGCCGCTGCTCAATTGGCTGAATCGGGAAGCGTGGGAGACGCTTTCGATCTTAATCATAGCGGTGCTGGAGTTAAAACCGCTGTCCTCGAATTTGCAAGCATTAAATGCGTTGCGCGTAACTTCCGAACGCTTGCATCATCATCTGACCAATATGCAGCGCGATGTCGATTTGCTGCTGCCGTGGTTGCTGCCGATCAGCCAGCCGCCCGCTTTATTTGTGCAGACCGCTGCCGCCCCGCAAATTGTCGCTGCGTGGCACGCGCTGCTGGCTGTAGTCCCGACCGCGCCGCGTCTGGGTGAGCTGACAACCGCCTGCCAGAACGTGGATGCCAGCCTCGCTCACCTTCAAGCGTCCTTACCCACCAGCGCTGACGCCGACCCGCATCTGCGCGAGGCACGTGACTGGTGCGTCCAGTTAAAGCAAGCACTCAGCACAACATCTGCGCAGGTTGAGGGTCTCTTGGGTGGTTATCAGGCACTGGCGGCGCAGGCTGCAACCCGCTTTCAGGCAATGGACTTCGGCTTCTTATTCAACACCCAGCGCAAAGTGTTCCATATCGGCTATAACGTTAGCGGCGATCGGCTGGATGATAACTTTTACGATCTGCTGGCTTCCGAGGCACGACTCGCTAGTTTTCTGGCGATTGCCAAGCGTGATGTCCCGGCGATCCACTGGCTGCATCTGGGACGACCGGTCACGCGGGTGGGGGATAGTCTCGCCTTGCTTTCGTGGAGTGGGACGATGTTTGAATATCTGATGCCCAACCTCTTCATGCAAAGCTATGAGCAAACTTTTCTCGCTGAAAGCTGCCGTGCGACGGTGGACAATCAGATCAGCTATGGTCAAGCGAAGCAGACCGCGTGGGGCGTGTCTGAGTCGTCGTATTACGCTTTCGACAGCGGCATGACCTATCAATACCATGCCTTTGGCGTGCCGGATTTAAGGCTCAAACGTGATTTCACGGATAACACGGTCATCACGCCTTACGCCTCGCTGCTGGCGCTGAGCCTGCGTCCACAGGCGGTCTATGCGAACATACAACAACTTGACGCGGTGGCAATGCGCGGCTTTCTCGGATTTTACGAAGCGATTGATTACACGCCGTCTCGTGTTCCCTTACGCCAGACTTATGCCGTCATCCAATCGTATATGGCGCATCATCAGGGCATGATCCTAACTTCGCTGACCAATTACCTGCTCGATGATGTCATGATTCGGCGCTTTCATACCGATCTACGCGTGCAGAGTTTCTCGATGCTGCTGCAAGAGAAGATCCCCACTCAGGTTCCCATCCATAACCCGCACCCGGTGGATGTTGTCGAACCCACCAAGTCGGCTGCACAGGTGAATACCGCGCCGTGGAATGTGCCGGACAACACCAATGTGCCGCAGGTGCATACGCTGTCCAATGGACGCTTTAGCACGCTGTTGACCAATGCAGGCAGTGGTTACAGCCAGTGGCAAGGTTTGGGGCTGACCCGCTGGGAAGCGGATACCACGCTCGATGCCAGCGGTCTGTGGATTTATCTACAGGATCAGGTGAGCGGCAAGGTCTGGTCAGCCGGGTATCAGCCCACGACCCGCCCGCGCGACTATCAGCATGTTGCGTTTTATCCCCATCTGGTTGAGTTCCAGCGCCGCGATCATGACATCACGGTGAATATGCAGGTGACGGTTGCCGCCGATGACGACGTGGAAATCCGACGGATCAATTTGATTAACCACAGCGATCAAATACGCTCTCTGCGCGTGACCAGTTATGGTGAGGTACTGCTGGCGGCACAAGCGGAACGGCATCCGGCGTTCAACAAATTGTTTATCGAAAGTGAATACATACCCGGAAGCAATATGCTGCTCTTTCATCGGCGGCTGCGTGGTGATGAAGAACCCGTCTATCTGGGGCATTGTCTATTGACCAGCCCTGACCTTGCCAGCACCGGCGCTTACGAAACTGATCGGATGCAGTTTGTGGGTCGAGGTCACACGGTGAAAGCGCCCGCCATCTTGGGCGAAGGGGGCGAGCTATCCGAGACCGTCGGGATGACGCTCGATCCCATTATGGCGCTGGGTCAGGATGTCGAACTGCCACCCTACGGCAGAGTCAGCATCGCCTTGCTGACGTTCGCCACCCGATCACGTCAGGAGTCGTTAGCACTGGCAGAACGTTATCAGGATTGGGTCACACTCGAACGCGCGGTTGAGCTTGCCCGTCGTCAGCATGAAACAGCCCTGCAACAGCTTGAGATGCCGACCACTGAATTGGCGCAGATTCAGCAGTTGCTCTCACTCCTGTGCTATCCCCATGCGGGCTTACGTGCTACCGCCGATGTGATCAGCGCCAACACCATGGGTCAATCCGGCTTGTGGGAATTTGGAATTTCGGGGGATGTCCCGATTCTACTCGTGCGGGTCAGTGATGTTACCGAGCTGCCCTTGGTCGCGGAAATCCTGCGCGCCCATGCTTATTGGCGCGAGCAGCAGATGAGCATCGATCTGGTGATCTTCAACCAGCGCGACAGCAGCTATGCGCAGGAGCTTCAAGAACAGCTTCAGCGTTTGCTTGTGCGCACCAATGGCAGCACGTGGTTGAACCGACGCGGCGGCATTTTTGTGGTGAATGCGAGCCAGATGCCGCCCGAGAAGCGCATCCTCATCGAAACGGTGGCGCGCGTCATTCTGGATGGTGAACGCGGGTCAATCAGGCAGCAATTGCCCGATCTCTCCGCACGCCAATCAGCGCTGCCCCGTTTCAGACCGGCGCCTGCCAGCCTCAACCCGATTGCTACAGCACGGTTAGCCCGACCCACCGACCTGCAATCTGACAATGGCTATGGCGGCTTTAGCGCCGATGGTAAGGAGTATGTGATTTACCTCGAAGCCGGAAAAACCACCCCGGCGCCGTGGGTAAACGTGATTGCCAATGATCAGTTCGGTTTCCTTGTGTCGGAGTCAGGGGGCGGCTACACATGGGCAGAAAACAGCAGCGAGAATCGCCTGACCCCGTGGCGGAATGATCCGGTCGCGGATACGCCGGGTGAGGCACTCTATCTACGTGATGAAGAAACGGCTCAGGTTTGGTCACCGCTGCCGCTGCCTAGTCCCGATGGCGAACCCTATCTGGTGCGGCATGGTGCCGGATATTCGCAGTTTGAGCATCACAGTCAGGGACTCGAACAGCAGACGCTACTGTTTGCCGCCATCGATGCCCCGGTCAAGATCATCAAATTGCGTCTGACCAACACATGGAAGCATCCGCGTCGGATTACCGTCACTTACTACGCCGAATGGGTGCTGGGTGTCAGCCGCAACGTGGCGCAGATGACGATAGTCCCGCAGTATGACCACACCACCAAAGCGCTGTTGGCGCGCAACAGCTACAACACCGAATTTAGTCAGCGGATCGCGTTTCTGGCGGCGAACAAAGCGCCCCACGGACTAACCACGGATCGCACCGAATTTCTGGGTCGCATGGGCGATCTGAGCCAGCCGGCTGCGTTGGGTCGTATCGGGTTGGCGAGTACCGTTGCGGCAGGTCTTGATCCGTGTGCCGTGCTTCAGCTTCACGTTGATTTGCCTGTCGGTGGCAGCGAAGAAGTCTACTTTTTGTTGGGTGAAGGGCTTGACCAAGCAGCAGCTTTACAACTGATCCAGACTTATCAGCAGCCCGATCAGGTTGAAGCTGCCTGGCAAGCTGTGACCGAGTTCTGGGATCGAACGTTAGGGGCAATCAGCGTCCAAACGCCCGATCCGGCAATAAACATCATGCTCAACCGTTGGCTGCTGTATCAAGCGCTCGCCTGTCGCATTTGGGGACGCTCAGGGTTTTATCAATCGAGCGGAGCGTTCGGTTTCCGTGATCAGTTGCAGGATGTCATGGCGCTGCTGTGGGCTGCGCCGCAACTGGCGCGCGCGCATATTCTGCGGGCGGCACAGCATCAGTTTGAGGCGGGCGATGTGCTGCATTGGTGGCATCCGCCGTCAGGACGTGGCGTCAAAACGCGCTGCTCAGACGACATGCTCTGGCTGCCTTTCGTGGTTGCCCATTACATTGAGGTAACTGGCGACCTAGCGATCTTGGATGAGGCGATTCCGTTCCTGCGCGGCGAAGCCTTAAAGTCGGGGGAAGAAGAACGCTATGGTCAGTACGAAAGCACCGCGGAAACGTATCCGCTATATGAACACTGTCTGCGCGCGATCAAACGTGGCTCAACCGCTGGTGTTCATGGCTTGCCCCTGATCGGAACCGGGGACTGGAATGATGGCATGAACCGTGTCGGCATTGAGGGGCGCGGTGAGAGTGTCTGGTTAGGGTGGTTTCTGTACAGTGTCCTCAACCGTTTTAGTTCCGTCTGCCAGCAGCGCGCCGATTACGAACACGTCAGTGCTTATGGACAGCAAGCCGAGCATCTCAAAGTTGCTCTTGAGGCGAGTTGGGATGGGCAGTGGTATCGCCGCGCCTATTATGACGATGGTTATCCGTTGGGTGCCGCCCAAAATCTTGAATGCCAGATTGACTCAATTGCTCAATCATGGGCGGTGATTTCACAAGCAGGCGATCCCGTGCGTGCGTTGCAGGCGATGTCAGCCGTCAATGAGCATCTGGTGCGCGCTGACGATCAGCTGGTGCTGTTATTCACTCCGCCGTTTGATCAGACCAGCAATGACCCCGGTTATATCCGAAGCTATCCGCCGGGCATCCGTGAAAACGGCGGTCAATACACGCACGCTGCGACGTGGGCGGTGTGGGCTTTGGCTGAATTAGGTCAGGGCAACATAGCAGGTGAATTGTTCCAATTGCTGAACCCGATCGCGCATAGCGCTACGGCTGAACAAGCTGAACAATATAAGGTTGAACCCTATGTCATTGCGGCTGATGTTTACAGTGTTGCGCCGCATGTCGGGCGTGGTGGCTGGACATGGTATACAGGTTCGGCAAGCTGGATGTATCGACTGGGTGTTGAGCAGCTCTTGGGCTTAAAACGTCAAGGGAATCGACTGGAAATCGCGCCGTGTATTCCTGAGAGTTGGTCAGGTTACGACATGACCTATCGGGATGGTGAAACGAGCTACAACATTCATGTCCATAACCCTCATGGTGTCAGCCGCGGTGTCATCCAGATCAAGCTTGATGATCAGATTGTGTCTGAAGCGTACATTATTTTGCAAAACGATGGACGCCATCATGAAGTGCAGATCGTGCTTGGTGAAACATCCGGGGCATTGCCCGAGAGTGTCTGATAGGGGCGTTACAGTATGTGGTTTAGTTCGATAGCTTTGGTTGCCAAACAAACTTGCCCCGCAAGGTAACTTCAGCGTAAGGTCATGCGGGTTTGTGGGGCGCACGCAGGTGCGCCCCTACAATGTTTACCGCCGTTTGCGCCGTGAGCGCTCGTCGATATCTTCGATCATGCTGTCGGTGAATTCGCCGTCAGCGGTCAGGCGAACGCCGCCCTGAATGAACGTATCGTCATGTTCATCATGTTTGGGTTTCTCATAGCCGAACTCACGCGCGCGCTGTTCGCGTTCGCGTGCGACTTCGCGCTCGATGGCGGCGTGGGAATTGCCTGTCGTCAGCACTTCAAACATATTGATGATCAAACCAATGCCCCACCCGAACGACACCATAATCGGCCACGGGAACGGAATTTCGCGCATGGCTTCGCCAACTTCAGGCAGCCCACCCGAAAAGAAATAGATCATCCACAGCATCGCGTTGATCATCACGTAAACGCTGAGATGCTGGAAAAATTCCTTACGCTTGTTAAACGGTTCTTCGACCTTTTTCCGCACGCGCTTGACCGTTTTCTTATCGACCTGCGCGCGCCAGTTGTAACCATATTCGCGTTCAAGGGCGCGCTCAACCTGCACCGCGCGGTTGCGATCCCGCGCGCCGGTGTCGAAATAGGTTTCGATCAAGTTCGCCACCAAGCCCGATCCCCATGCCAATAGCACGATCAGGGGCCACGGGAACGGCATCCATTCCATCGCTTCGGGCGAGTCGATCAGCCCGGCAAATTGAGGCGTGTTCGTTCCCACGTAGATTACCCACAACAGCGCGTTGATCAGCACATACACGATCAGATGCGCCATAAATTCGCGCCGCTTCTTGAAATCGCGCTCGATGCGTAAGCGCAGCACCGCTTCTTCGTTGGGTTCGAGCAAAATGTCGGTTTCCGAACGGTTGCCACTCATCGACGCCGACCAGCTATCGAAAGCGGTTTCAATCGACGTGCCGACTTCCGACCAGTCAATGGTGCTGATCTTGCTGAAATCGATGGACGCCTCGACTTTTTGTTTGCGTCCTTCGGGCGTGGACAGATCATCGGGCTTAGGCGGACTGTCGGGCAACGGAATCGCACCTGATGGCGGGTTCGGCGGCGCGGGTGGTGTGCG
>JBGSRB010000089.1:0-4482 GCA_041737735.1 Anaerolineae bacterium
GCCCGCAATCGGCATAATCAAGCGCGGAAAGTAAATCTTCGTGATCAAACGCGCGCCTGTCACGACGACGTTCGCGTTATTGGTCAAGCCATTGGCGAAGAATGTCCAGGGCACAAGCGCTGCATAACTGAAAATCGGGTAAGGGATGCCGTCCGAAGGAATTTGCGCCAGCCCACCGAAGAACAGGCTGAACACGATCATCGTCATAAACGGCTGAATGATCGCCCACGAAGCACCCAAAATCGTCTGTTTGTAACGCACTTTAATATCGCGCCAAGTGAGGAAATACAGTAGTTCGCGGTAATTCCACAGCTCACGCAGCCCCAAATTACGCCAACCGCCTCCAGAACGTATGCGAACCAGCGGTTGTTGAGCAGGCGCGGCAGCATCATCAGACAGCGCCGACTCAGGTTTGCGAACACTAGTCGCCATGTATTGATGTTCCCATGATTGTTTGTGCGGTCTAAGATCAAATTGGCTGTATTGTTTGTCATTCTAAACCACGCGCGAACGAGTGACAATAGACGGTATCCCATCAACCCGTTTTATGTCAATTGGCGACGCAGCGCCGCCCACCACGCCGCGCCACGTTCGCGCAATAAGCGCAGCGGGCGCAGCAGCACGTAGACGAAAGCGAGATAAGGCGGCAGCGCCACCAACGCGCGATCACGTTCGTTCGGGGGCAGTTTTTCAGCGGCGATCATCCGCAAATAGGCGATCTTATCGCCCACATGCTCGCGCAGTTTGAGATGAAAAACAAATTTCTCGATGTTCGGCACATCCGGCTCATCCGGCACGAACAGCGCGGCGTAAATCTGGCGTGTGAAACGCTCAAACGACGGCACGCGGGCGATGCGGGCTTGCACCATGTCCGGGATCGGCGCAGCAAGCAGATCATGCGCCAGCCATAAACCGAGCAGCGTCAACCGGGTGACGCGCAACCGGGCAGCGGTCTCCAGCACATACGCCCAATCGAGCGCCGGATGCTGATGCAGCAGTGCTGCCACATCGACCAACCACGAAAGGCGTTCCCACATGTGCCGATAGCCATGACCGAGCAGATAGATCAGCAAATCTTCCGGTCGCGGCGTCAGAATCGACTGATTAAAAATTGTTTGCGCGTGGGCGTGCGCCCAAAACAACTGCGGATCGTGAATGCTGGCGAAATGGACATAAGTCAGCGACCAATGCACTTCCAGCACCAGCAGACCGTCGGTGCTGCGATACACCCGATTATACTTGTCACGATAATGCGCGGCTTCGGCTTCCGCGTCGAGATCATCCTGCGGCACAAAATCCAGATCAGCCAGCGCTTGCTTGACACGCTCACGATCCGATGGCTGAATCAAAATGTCCAGATCGCCAAATTCACGCAGCGACAAACTACCATACAAAACCTGTGCCAGCGCGGGACCCTTAAACGGGATCACGCGGATCGCGTGCGCGTTAAAATGCGCGATCAAGCGTACCAGCGCGCCCGTCAGATACAAATTGCGCGACACATTCAAGTTAAAGTTGAGGCGCAGCGCCGCCAACACATCCGCCGGAATTTGGGCATCACTAGCGCTTAACACGGCGAACACCAGCGCCTGCAAGCGATGGCGCTTCGCCAAACGCAGCAGACGATCCCAGTCGAACGCAGGATCGCCCGCCACCTGCTGAAGGCGCGCGCCCGCTGCTGCATCGAAATGCGCGCGCACACAGCCGATCAACAGTTCATCTTCGGGCTGCCCGAAGTGTGCAGCTTCGCCTTCGCTGATTTCAGCGGTCAACCGCATGATCGATCTCAAGATAATCGTCGCGCACGATGTCAGCACTTGGCACGCCGATGTCCGTTAGCATCACCTGAATGCGATCCGCTTTGTTTTCCGCGTCCTGCGCCGACCATGTGCGGCTTTTGATCTCGATGAAGTTGCCGGGCAACGCCGGACTGATCAGCGTATCGACGTTGACGTAAAACAGCACGCCCTGATACAGAATATGCCAGCGGCGACGCTCTTTGTGCAGTTCGCGTTCGCTGATCGGGCGGAAATATTCGCGGTAGAAGCGCAGCGACTGATTCGCATCCGCGATAAAGCGCGAGTGCGACAGCAAAATTGTGCCGTGAAAATCGCGCTCTTTGGTGGGCGTGGTGTAAGTCAAGCGACTGCGAACCGCCGCCACCGATCCATCGTCGTTGATGCGCTCGTCCTCACGATAACGCACGCGCCCATTCTGCCCATCATCGAACAGAAAATACGTGTCGTACTGGCGATAATGCACGGTTTGCATAATCTGCACATCCGGATGCGCCAGCAAACGCTCCACACCTTCAGCATCGCGCAGATGTGCCTTAACCTGCACCTCGAAACTTTCCGCGCGCTCGATTCCGCCGATGGCGATCAGCTTGCTCAACACATTCTGTTCACGTTCGCGCAGGAACGCATCGATCTTGACGGCGACCGCCTGCGCTTCGGCAATATCCGCTGCTTCGTCCAGCGTCACCAGCGCGCGATCGCGCAGCAACCAGCGTCCGTTACACAGCACGTCAGTCACATCACTCGCTTTACCCGCATACACAATGCGCGAATAGATCGCGTTCGGATCACGCTCAAAGTGCGGCGCATTATGCACGGGCATCGCATCCAGCACGACAATATCCGCGCGCTTACCCGCTTCGAGACTACCCGTAATATCCTCAAGGAACAGCGCCGCCGCGCCTTGTCGTGTCGCCATCAGCAGCGCTTGGCGTGCGGGCAGCACCGTTGGATCATTCGCGTCAGTCTTGGCGAGGATCGCCGCCAGTCGCATTTCCTCAAACATATCGAGATCATTATTGCTGGCAGTGCCATCCGTGCCGATGCCGACAGTCACGCCCGCTTCGAGCATCGCCGTGACAGGCGCGATCCCGCTGGCAAGCTTCAGATTGCTGGTCGGGCAGTGCGCCACGCTGACATCGGCATCCGCCAGAAGGTGAATCTCGTTCTGATCGATATGCACGCAGTGCGCCGCCAGCACATCCGCGTCGAACAAGTCGAGATCATCCACATGCTTGACGACGGTCGCACCGTGTTCACGCAGGCTGTCATCGACTTCGCGGCGCATCTCGGCAATGTGAATCAGCAGCGGCACATCATATTCACGCGCCAGCGTCGTACAGCGGCGCAGCGTGTCGTTAGTGTTGGAGTAGGGCGCGTGCGGCGCAACCGCGGGCGTGATCAGCGTATGCCCCTTCCATGCTTCGATAAATGTGCGGCACAGCGTCAGGCTGTCCTCATAACTGTCCGCATCGGGCGCGGGAAATTTCATGACCGACTGCCCCAACACGGCGCGCATTCCGGCGGCAGCGGTGGCTTCGGCAATCTCGGATTCGTAGTAGTACATATCCGCGAACGTGGTCACACCGCTGCGGATCATCTCGGCGCAGGCGATGCGCGTTCCTAGTTTGCAAAATTCGGGCGTGACAAACGCGCGTTCAGTCGGCATCATGTAGCCCAGCAGCCACACATCCAAACGCAGATCGTCGGCTAAGCCGCGCAGCAGCGTCATCGGTGCGTGCGTGTGCGCGTTGATCAAGCCGGGCATGATAATCTTGCCCGTGCAGTCGATCACGCTGTCGGCGCTGTAAGCAGCGAGAATATCCGCGCGTGTGCCGACCGCTACGATCTGCTCACCAGCGATAGCGACTGCGCCATCACGAAACAGATCAAACGCCGCGTTCATGCTCACGACTGCCCCGCCGCTGAGGATTACGTCCACTTGCTGCATACGTATCTCCCTTACGATAATTGGCGCGATTATAGCCCCAGTTGTATAGTTGCGATAGCATTTTGGGGCGGCTGGTTAATAAATTGAACGCGCCGCGCTGTCTCTTATGAAGAAGGTTGTATGCTCAAACGGTTAGCACCGCATCTTATCGCCGCGCTTGAAGCGGGCGTTCTGGGTTTATTTTTCGTGCAGGCGCTGCGCTTCTTGATCGGCATGATCTACAGCCGCGTCGCTGGCGGATCAGCGCTGGTTGCGCTGCAAGCGGGCGGAATCGCGCCCGATCCGCTGCCCATTGATCCCGCCATCGTCAGCACTGAGATCACGCTGGTGATCTACATGGTCGCCCTGCCGATCCTGACGATCTTGTTCGTCAGTGTGCGCCCACTGATCGTCCTAGCGGCGGCGGCGGTCGCGGTCGGACGGTTGCTCATGTTCGACTTCGGCATCGGCACGCCCACAGGCGCGGCGGCGATCACGGTCGGCGCGGGACTGGTCTATCTAGCGTATCTGATCCGCTGGCGCTTACGGCTGATGCCCTACTTTTTCGTGTTGGGATTCGGCGCGGATCAAGTTTTTCGTGCGTTCGGCAACACGCTCGATCCCTCGTGGGGCGCGGCTTATCTCAACATTCAGATCGGCTTGAGCGCCGCCGCGATCCTGCTGGCGATCATCAGCTATGTGCTGATCAGCACGCGCGAACGCGACACCGAAAATCCGCTGCCCGCTGATCACGGG
>JBGSRB010000117.1:0-3219 GCA_041737735.1 Anaerolineae bacterium
GGTGTTTCGGTCGGCGCGGGTGTCGCCGTGATGATGATTACAAACGGCGTTTGTGAAGGCTGCGGCGTGATCGTCGCGGTCGGCGTCGGTGTGACGCTGGGCAGCACCGCTTGAGTGATCAGCACAATAGTACGCGGGTTACTCGTGCGCTCGATCCAATTCGCGCTGAGTGCCAGCAACAGCGCGGCGACGGTGGCGATCAGCGCCAGAAGCAGCACGGCGCGCCCATTACGCATCGGCGCGCCCACGCCCGGATCGTTGTTTAATTAGTCGCGCTTTCGATCTGCACCCAACCCTTGACCATATAGCCGCGTCCATGCCGCGCTTGGATGATCTGCGGGCGTTCGGGATCAAGCTCGACTTTGCGGCGCAAGTTGTGAATGTGATTCCGCACCAACGCCGAATCGCCCACCCCACTCGGATAACGCCACACGGTTGTCAGCAGGTCATCGGTCGAAAATAACTGACCGGGATGATCACACATCGTGCGCAGCAGGTCAAACTCGACGCGCGTCAGCACGACCTCGCGCTCATCGACCAACGCGACATAATTGTGAGGTTGCAACCGAATGACTGGCAAATTGGCGTCGGTTTGGCGCGCCGCACGGCGCATGTGGGCGCGAATGCGTGCTGCCAGTTCACGCGGCACAAACGGCTTGCGAATAAAATCATCGCCACCGCTGTTAAGCGCATCAACGACGCTGGTGCCTGAACTGCTGCCCGTCAAGAAGATGATCGGCGTGGCGGCAGTTTGCGGGTTAGCGCGCAACTTGCGACACAGCGTCAAACCGTCCATTTCCGGCATCATCGCGTCGATCACGAACAAATCTGGTATAGATTCCGCAATTGTGGCGAGTGCATCCTGCCCTGAGAAAGCACGCAGCACGTTATAACCCTCTCGACGCAAAATCAGCTCAACCATATCGAGCAGTTGTGCGTCGTCATCGACGATCATGATGTCGTACATAACCACATTACCCTAGCGTCAACGGAAATCATCCTTACTGACTTCAGTATAGACGCTTTTAAGGCAAATTTGCTCGTCGGTGCTATGAAATATTCGTGAATTTAGGTCGTGCTGATCATATAGCCGACGCCGTGAATCGTGCGGATCAGCTTTTTGCGCGCGCCTTTATCCAGCTTAGCGCGCAGGTTACGCACATGCGCGCGCACCAGATCGGGATCGCCTGTGTTCGGTGGATATTCCCACACCGCCTGCAACAGATGCGACGGTGAAAGCGCACGATTCGGGTTTTCCATCAAATAGCGCAGCAGACGATGCTCGGTCGAAGTCAATTGCACGCGCCGACCTTCAACTTCGACTTGATAGGTGTCAGAATCGAGTGTGATCTCATTGATGCGCAATAACGTGCCGTCGCTTTTGTTCTCGCGCATCCCGCGGCGCAGCAGCGCCGTCACCCGGGCGCGCAGTTCCGCCACTTCAAACGGCTTGGTGATGTAATCGTCCGCGCCTGCGTCTAAACCCACGACTACATCATCAACGCTGACCTTCGCCGTCAGAAACAGGATCGGCAGCGTGCTAAAGCGCGTATCGGCGCGCAGTTGGCGGCAGAGATCGACGCCGCTCATCTCAGGCATGATGATGTCGAGGATCAGCAGATCGGGAACGGATCGTTCCAGCACCACCAGCGCCTCAAGCGGCGACGCGATCAGCTCGACCTGATAATTTTGCTGGCGCAGCACCCGCCCTAAGGTTTGCAGCACATCTTGATCGTCATCGACTGCCATAATGTAGGTGTTGTTCATAATGTCTCACTCTCGAAAACCGGAAGTTGCACCGAAAAACAAGTACCGCTCTCAAGCGATGATTCGACGCGAATAATGCCGCCTACACGTTCCAACACTTGCCGGCAAATGTATAAGCCTAAGCCTGTGCCTTCACCCTGCGGCTTGGTGGTGAAAAACGGCTGGAATATCTGCGGCAGCACATCCGGCATGATGCCCGTGCCGTTATCCGTCACATCAACCGTGATCAAGCCCACAAACGCATCATAGCGCGTTGCGATCGTAATTTGCGCGTTACGCCGCCCAACCAGCGCGTCGTGTGCGTTGAGCAGTAAGTTTAACCACACATCTTCAAGTTCGCCCGCGCTTGCCAGCACCGGCGGCAGTTCCATAGCGGGTTGTTGCACATGCAGCCGAATCCCTTCACGCTCGAAATGCGCGCGCACCAGCGTATAAACTTCGCTGATGCTTGCCGGAACATCCACCGGAACAAACGGCACTTCGGGATGATTCGGGCGCGAGAGTGCCAGCAAACGGCGCACCACGCCCGCCGCCCGCCGACTTGACCGCCAGATCGCATCGAGCGCGTCGTGGGCGTCGCCCATGATCGCGTCGTTCGCCAACAAGAGTTCAGCATCCGCCATGATCGTTGTCAGCGGGTTATTGATCTGATGCGCGACCGTCGCCGCCAATTCACCCACCGCGCTTAAACGCTCCGCTTGAATCAAGCGCTCTTGCGCGTCGCGCAGTTGAAACAAACTGCGTTCGAGATCATCAACCAGCTTCGCATTTTCGAGCGCGGTCGCCGCCTGCCCGATGATCGCCTGCGCGAGATCGATCTCACGCTGGCTGAACACGCCGCCGGGCAGCGTGCTGCCACACATGATCACGCCTTTCAACTGTCCGCGCTCGAACCACGGCAGCACTAAGCCGATGCGACTGTGCATGGGTTTGAGCAGCCGCTGAGCCAGATCATCCAACGCGCTGTTGCCCGTTTGATCAGGTACAGCGGTCAAGATACGCCCGCCCTGCAACAGATCGATGAAATCGGGCAGTGTACTCACATCGATGCTGGGCTGCGGCGCGCCGTGCCACACCCCCTGACCGACTGCCGCACGCTGACGCAGCCCCAACACCTCATCATTGATGTAGAACTCCAGCCAATCGACCGCCAGCAGCGCGCGCAGTTCGTCCAAGCTTTGCAACACATGCACCGCAGGCGCTTCACTGCCGCTGATGCCGACCAACACTTCAAGCGCCGCGCGCTGCACCCGACTGATGATCGCCGGGGTGGGTGGGTCAGCTTCGACAGCGATCTGCTGCCCGATTATGAGCGCGACCACTTGATCGCCCACGCTCAACGGAATGATCATCTGTGCGCCCACACCAGCTTGATCAAGCGCTTGTTGATCAAGCCCGCTGCTGTTGCGCCGCGCGACCAGCGGACGGTTATTCTCGATCACCGCGCGCGTC
>JBGSRB010000141.1:0-7469 GCA_041737735.1 Anaerolineae bacterium
GCAGCGAAGAAGAGCGCGACCGTCAATTGGCGGAACTGCGTTCGCAGGTCGTCGGGATCGCCGTTGCCATGTCGCAGCGCTTGATCGGCGATACGCTCGATGCCAAGCGCCAAAGCGCGTTGGTCAGCGACTTCTTCACCCGCGTGCCTGCCGATGCGCGCAACCTGCAAGGCAGCGTCGAAGTGGTCAGCGCGATGCCGTTGACCCCCGAAGAACAACAGCGCGTGCAGGGCGAAATTGGCGCGCAAACCGTCACCTTCAGCGTCGATCCGAGCATTTTGGGCGGGTTGGTGCTGCGTTCAGCGGATCGCGTGGTCGATGCCAGCGTCCGCAGCAACATGAGCGAACTGGCGGGGCGTCTGCGTTAACAACGCGCGCACTGCCATGCTTGCTACCGAGGCGAGTCGCACAACGACTCGCCTCGGTTGTTTTTAGCATGTGTCGCTGTGCTTAAGTTTTAATTCTCATGCGCTTCTGATAGCGGTTTGACCATCGGCGTCTCGGTTTGATCCGCCGCGCCCGCCAAACGATTAGTCACGAGCTGCTGCATTCGCTCCAACGCGGTGTCGGCAAAGCGCGCTTGCAAGCCGCGCCCGAACAACGCAAAGCCGATGCGATAGAGGGGATTAGCGATCTTCCCCGTTTTCGAGTAGGAATGAATGCGAAACTCGACCGCGCCACTGTCGAAGAATTTCCACACCTCAAACGTGATCTCGCCCATCTCGAAGTGTCCTTGCAAGGTGCGATAGCTGTAGCCCCACACTTGCGCGCGCCCCTGTTCTTCATCCGCGCGTTCTTCATCGATCACCGCGCTGACCATCACCCCAAAGCGAAACGTCAACTTGAGGAAGCGTGCTTCGAGCAACATCACGCGGTCGTGCAGCGGATCATCGGGAATGAAAATGCCTGTGATCAAGTCGGGATCGGGAAACTCGTAATTGAGCAGCACTTGTCGCGCCTGTTCCCACGCGCCATGAGGCTGCGGTGCGCCGGGCGCTTCGGGCGGCAAATCGGCGGTATGCGCGTCAAGTCGCCACCCGTTAACCTCAGTGAACTCGTCCTGCCGATCTAAGTCGAAATTTAACGGCGCGCGTCGCAGCGCTTCAATGCGCGGGCGATACTGCTGCCAACGCGCGAGATCGCCCGTCAGCTGGCGGCGCAGATAGCGCGGCGGCACGCGATGGGTCAGCACATGGACATCATCGACCAGCTCGCCGCCGCTGACTTCGACCACGCGCTGACAAAAATAGACCCACATTTGGGTTTGCGCCGTTTTCATCATGCCCAATCCATCATAGAGCAGGTTGACCAGACGATCGCGACTGCGCGCCCATGAGCGAATCTCGAAGCGCAGAACATTGTCAAGTTCGGGATGGTCGATCACATGAAATTGAATCTCGCCCGCCTCGAAATGTCCTTCCAGCGTGATGAACGAGAACGAAGTCGGCGTCACTTCCAGCACGCGCACGGGACCATTCCACGGACCCGCGATGTAAATCTGGTAATCATCGCCTACTTCCATTTCGGCGTCTTCATCATCGTCGGCGTCAGTCTGCTTCTGGAAGATCGCCATTTCGTTGGGCGAGAATGTATTGAGATGCTGGCGAATTTCGCGCATCAACTCGGTTTTGGTGAATGTGCTGTTGGCAATATCAACATAGTAACGGCGGTGGAACAACGCACCGATGCCATCTTGCAGCAGTTGTAACGGGCGTTCGCCCCGAAACACGGCAGCACTAAGCAGATGGGGCGATGCAGTGGTGAACGCGAGATCGATCTCGGTGGATTGCGTGGGAATACTCAAGTGACGGTACAAGCGCCACGTCACCAGCCCGACGCTGATGCCCGCCAGCGCCAGCAGCGCGCGGTCGCGCGTTTGGTTCGAATTGCGATTACGTTTCAAGGTTGAACCTTACAAATAAGATTGCGGTGTGCGTTCAGTATACCACTTTGCGCGCGCCCCTGCCCTTACGCGATCCAACCCCATGTGACAAAGCGCACCAGAAACAGCAGCGCCAGCGCCGCCGATCCACCGTAAGCCAGCGCGTATGCCCACGCGCGGCGCGGACGCAGATCGCCCACCCACAGCGCCAGCAGCACGTAAAACGGGAAGATCACCGCGCCGAAACGCGGCATCCCCACCAACGTGCCGCTGGCAATCGGGATCAGCAGCGCGAACAACGCGAAGATGCCCCACGCGCGCAGTTCCGCCCGCCGGATCAACGCGCCCGCCAACGCCAGATAACCCAACGTCATGATCAAATCGATCCACGCCACGCGCCAGCCGATGATCGACGCGGGTTCGGTGAAATAGACCGTGAACGCCGCGATGAATGATCCGGCGGGGCGCGCCCATGTCGTTTCATACGTGCTGAAATACGCCAGCGGATCGCCCACATGCACGCCCGCCGCCAGAATATACGCGCCGAACAACAGCGGCGGCAGGTGCGCCAGAATCACCCGCGCGATCCGCTTATCCGCTGTGCCTGTGAACGCGATCCACAGCAGCGCGGGATACAGCGCCACGCCCACCGATCGCGTCATGACCGCCAAGCACGCGATCACGACCGCCAACGCAAAGCGATCCCGTTCGAGTAACCAGAACACCAGCAGCGTGAGCAGCAAAAACAGCGACTCGGTATACACGCCCGACAGAAAAATGCTGATCGGGCTGATCAGCAGCAGGACGCACGCACGCCACGCGGCAGGGTTGCCGAAGCGCACGCGCGTTAGTTCGAACAGCAGCAGGAGCGCGCCGAATAACGCGGCGTTCGAGATCAAGATGCCGCCAATCGTCGCGCACGTGCTGTAATAGGGCGAGAAGATGCAGCCCACGCCGCCCGCCAAGCGCACCAACGTCGGATACAGCGGCATGAACGCGAGATCAGCGGCGGGCGCGCCCGTGTTATACCATTCATAACCATACGTGGCGATGCTGGCGTAAAAACCCGCATCCTGCCGATACCACATATCCAGCGCCGCGCCGCCATCCAGCAGATGCGTGAATTGTTCGCCCTCGTTCGCGGGTAAATAGGTGACTGCCAGCGCGCCGATCAGCGTGATCAACGCGCGCGTGCTGACGAAAGCGAGCAGCAGAAGAACGAAATCGCGGCGGTTCATAGCTTGGCTGTCCGTTCGGGTTCACGTGATCCGGTTGAGGCTTATAACCATACCAAAACTCGCCCCGCGCATCCAAGTGACGCTATCATCTGCGGTCAATCAATCTGCTGACGCATTCAGGTGACACCACCACGAAAGGCAAACGGAACATGGTTCGCAAAATGATCATCGACACCGATACCGCGTCGGATGATGCCGTCGCCATCATGATGGCGCTGCAAACGCCGGATATTCAAGTCGAACTCGTGACCATCGTCGCGGGCAATATGCCCGTCGCGCAAGCCAGCATCAACGCGCGCTATACGATTGAGTTGTGCGGCAAGCATGTTCCCGTCGTCGATGGCGCGGATCAACCGCTGACGCGCGCGAGCTATCGCGCGTATTTCTTTCACGGCAACGACGGCATGGGCAACATGAATTATCCCGCGCCCAAGCTGCAAACGCGCCCCGGTCATGCCGTCGAAGCGCTGATCGACACGATCAAAGCCAACCCCGGCATCATGTTGGTCACGCTGGGACCCATGACCAATATCGCGCTGGCAGTGGCGCAAGCGCCGGAGATCGCCAAGCTGGTGGATCGCTGCGTGGTCATGGGTGGCGCGGCGTGTACCGTCGGCAACATCACACCCGCCGCCGAGTTCAACATCTGGTGCGATCCCGAAGCGGCGCGCATGTGCTTTCACTCCGGCTTGCCGATTGAGATGGTCGGGTGGGAACTGTGTCGCGGTGCGGCTAACCTGACCGACGAGGAAATGCGCTACTGCAAAGAAGTGATCAACACGCCGCTGTCGAACTTCGCCATCGACTGCAACTATTCGGCGCTGGAAGCCAGTCGCACATGGTTGGGCGATCCGGGGTTAGGGCTGCCTGATCCGGTGGCGATGGCGATCGCCATCGACCCGACGATCTGCACGCGCAGCAGCAAGCATTATGTCGAAGTTGAGTGCGAAGGCACGTTCACGCGCGGCATGACAGTGGTCGATCAGTGCAACGTCACCAATTATGACACCGCCAACGTTGCCATGTGGCAGCATCTCATCAACAAAAACAAAACTGAACCCAATGTCAGCGTGTGTTGGGAGATCGACGCCGCGCGCTGGAAGCAGTTGTTATATCAAACGATGCAATAACGCCGCGTTCATGTGGGCTGATGCACCCGCGCCCATTTCGCGTTATGATCGTCCACATTGTGATCAACATGGAGCGAAACGATTATGAGTGACATGCCGCAACTGCCCGAACCGGAATCCACGACGACGTACAGCGGGTTTTACCAGATCATCGTGTTCTTTCTGATCTTCGGGGCGCTGCTGCTGCTGATCATGGGTGGTCAGTAGACTTTGTTGTGTCCAGTAGGGGCAAAGACTTCACTTTGCCCCTACTGCAACCGCGACGGATGCCCCTGCCACATCCAGCGGACGAGATCGAGATGCAAGCCCGCCAGCCAATCCACCAGATAATCATACAGGTCGCCCGCCAGCGTCAGATCGCGATGCAGCCCTTGCGCTGCGTTGATCAGTTCCGTTAGCACGGCGTGCAGAGCGTAGCCTTGAGCGGCGTCTAACGCACTGTTTGCCAGCGCATCATCGATCACCGCTGCCGGATTGATCAGGTGATAGAAATCGAGCCTATCCGGCGGCGTGATCGGCGTTAGGTCGAAATCGAACTCGGCGCGCACCTGCGTGATCATCTGGTCGCGCAAATCGAAATGCGTCTGACGCAGCAGTTGCAAGCGCTGATGCACATCATCCGCCAGTTGATTGATCAACTCCAGCGGGGGCGGCATTTCCGCCATGTGCCGTTCGACAAACGCGATAAAGATCGGCGCTTGCCCATGCACCAACGCCTGATCGAGCAGCGTCATGGCTTCATGGCGCAGCACATTAAAGGCGGCGAAGGTGTAATGTTCGTCGTCGTAATCGGCTAAGGGGAGTGATTTTCGTCGGCTTGCGGACATAATTTTCGCAGATAGTCCCACGTGTAAATGCCAGTGTGATGCCCGTCATCCCAGGTGGGCTGAAGCGCATAATTGCCCACCATGACGATGCTTTCCATACGATACGAGCGGGCGGGTGTCAGCTTGAGCAGATCATCCGGGTCATGGGCGCTGCCCATAAATTGATGCCCCCCGCGACATTCCACGCATGGGCAAGCCTCGCGCAGTTCCGCCAGCGGATAGCGGCACGCTTGTCCATCCGCCCACGTAATTTCGAGATGCCCATCCTGTTTATTCAGCGTGATTCCCGTTGGGCGTGTCGTGTTGTTCATGTGCCTTGCGTTTCACTTGTTGAATACGTCCATTGTAGCATATCCCCGCCCGCTTGAGGCTTAAGCCTGCGCCGCAAGCGCCTGCCGCACTGCCTCTTGCAGTTGTCCCCAATGCTCATCCTCATGGCGCAAGCCCGTTAATGCAGCCGCCAGCGCGTTCACTTTGCCGAAGCGTTCGATCCAGCCGTCGGGAACGCCATAATGGGTATCGAGATGCGGCTGATCGGGGAAGCTGTCGAGCAGCGCCAAGCGGATGCGCAGGCTTTCGTCTAAGCGCTGCATCACCTGCGCGTGCGTGGTCAGGGTGTGCCAGTCGGTTTCGTAACGCAGGCGCGTGGCACGCGGATAATCAATGCCGCGCGCCAGAACCGACGCCACCGCCGCCAATTCTTCGCCGGTTGCGGTCATATGCGCCACCAGATGCGCCACACTCCAGCCCTGAAATTGTTCCGCTTCGGGCGCGTGCGGATCGTTCGCGTCGGGATCGTGGGGGATGAATGTCACATGAGCATCAGTCAGCGGCGCGATCAAGTCGCGCATCCGCGTTACGCTGGCGCGCGTGGCATCGTGGATTTGCGCGACCGTGAACCCTTGCGCAAATCCGTAAAAGTGACCGCCTTCGCGTGGCACGGACGAAAAATCAATAATCATCTAGGTTGCTCCTTACAGGCGTTAAATGGGTGTCAATGGTGTTAGATGGTGCTGTTAACTCAGCGTCAAAGAGCATACCATGAAACTTGTACGCTCAACCACAGATTAAAGGAGTGCCTGAGCGATGTGTAAATTTCTCGTGTTCGTCGGCGCGTCAGAACGCCGCGCCCAACTTGAAGCCAACTTTGCCGATTGGCATGTCTATGAAGCGCCCGCTGATCCGGTGATGGGCGCGCTGGCGCAGGTGATCGCGCTGCTGCCCGATGCCGTGATTTTAGAAGACAGCGCCGCCGCGCGCATGGTGTATATGCACCTTGAGTCGATCCAGTTTGCGCCGCTGATCGTGCTGACCGACACCGACGACGCTTTCGCTGCGTTCCCGGAAGCGTACACGCTGCCGCTGGACGCGACAACGGCTGAACTACACATGCTGCTCGAAGCCATGGACGAGACGCTGCTGCCGTCGCTGTAAACACACATAAGAGGGTGAGACAGTTGTTCTCGCCCTTTCATAATTCCCGTCTGCACGCTCCAAAATTAACCGAAATTTGATACTTTAGCCCCTGTCTTCTCATTTTTTAACCTTGCTCAATTCTGCACATCTTGCTATATTAAAGACCGATATGATAAAAATTCCGACCGCTTCGACGATGGTCGGGCAGCATTGAGGATGCACACACGGATGAGCGCAAGCAATGCGATGCGCGAGTATCTGGCTGAGGCGTATCGTCTCGCCTACTATCAACCCGACGACCCCTACATTTCAACTTCGGCGCTGGCGGAAGTCATGGGCGTGAAAGCGCCCGCCGTCACGCGAATGGTGCAGCGCTTGAAAGAAGCGGGTTATCTCGAACACGAGCCGTATCGTGGCGTGTATCTGACGCCCGCAGGCGAACGCGAAGCCCTGCACGGGATTCGGCGGCATCGCGTGGTTGAGGTGTTTCTGGTCAACGTGATGCGCTTTGCGTGGCATGAAGTTCACGACGAAGCCGACGATCTGACCGACGCTGTCTCCAACGACGTGGTTGAACGCATGGCGGCATTGGCGGGGAATCCGCGCCGCTGTCCGCATGGCGAGCCGATCCCGACGGTGGCGGGCGTCATGCCGCAGGTGATCGACTTTCCGCTGAACGACGCCGCGTTAGACGCGCAGTATGCCATCAGCCGGGTGCATTCGCACGACGCGCAGGTGTTGGAATATCTGGGCGCGTTGGGGCTGCGTCCCGGCGTGGTGTTCACGCTGGTCAGCCGCGCGCCTTTCAATGGACCCATCCAGCTTGAGATCGACGGCGCGCCCTGCGTCATCGGGCATGAATTGGCGGGCGTGCTGCGCGTGTGCGAACCGCATCAATTCGATCTGGCGTGACGCGCCCGCGCGGGTGTGAGCGGCTGCGTCCACCCCGTGATCGGCAGCGCCAGCCACAGCAGCA
>JBGSRB010000224.1:0-3228 GCA_041737735.1 Anaerolineae bacterium
CCTTCTACAATCGCGCGGTGGCACGTCGGCGCAATGGCGATCTTGCTGGCGCCATTGAAGATTATCAGCGTTATCTCGATCTTGGCGGAGGCGAACGCGACGGTGATCAAGCCGAAGTCGAAAGCATCATCCGTGAATTGCAGCAGCTTGAGACGGGCGCAACCATGCCGGTTTCGCAGAACCTGAGCGCGGAAGAATATCTCAATTTGGGCGCGCAGTTGAACGACAACAGTGATCGCGAAATTGAATACTACAACCGCGCGATCAGCCTCAAGCCCGATTACGCGCTGGCGTACTACAATCGCGGGTTAGTGCGTAAGAGTAAAGGCGATCTCGACGGCGCATTGGCGGATTACACTGAAGCCATTCGCATTGATCCCAATTATGTAGCCGCCCACTTTGGACGCGGCATCATCCGGCAAGCGCAAGGCGATTTCGACGGTGCGTTAGCCGATTATGATACGACGCTGCGCCTGAAGCCCGATTATGCCGATGCCTTTAACAATCGCGGCAACACCCGCAAAAGCAAAAGCGATCTCGATGGCGCGATTGCCGATTATGACAGCGCCCTGCGGGTTGATCCCAATAACATTGATGCCTACTATAACCGTGCGGTGGCGCGCCGTTGGAAACGTGATCCGCAAGGCGCGATCACCGATTATCAGCGGTATCTCGATCTCGGTGGTGGCAAGCGCGACGGCGATCAAGCGCAAGTCGAAAGCCTGATCCGTGAATTGAAGGCACAGATCGAAGGGAATTAAAGACGAGCTGCAAAGCGCGCACAAGCGAGCGATGGTTGCACTTTGCAGATACACCCATGCGGGGATGCTGCGCGTCGCACCTAGGAGCAGCGCATCATCTCCGCAAGCGATCACTGATGGCTAGATGATTAGAGAACGGAGGTTTCTAGCGTATGACGGAAAACCTACTTGTGAGCATCACCAGTGTGTTTATCTTGGGCATTGCCGCCCAATGGATCGCGTGGCGCATCAAACAGCCCGCGATCCTCATTTTGCTTACTTTCGGTTTCATTGCGGGTCCAATCACGGGCTTTCTGCAGGTGGATGCGCTGCTCGGTGATTTACTGTTTCCGCTGGTTTCGCTGGCGGTGGGCATCATCTTGTTTGAAGGGGGCTTAAGCCTCAAGTTCAGCGATATTCGCACCAGCGGCAGCATGATCCGTAATTTGATCTCGGTTGGCGCGTTGGTCACGTGGGTGCTGGCAAGTGCAGCCGGGGTGTTCATCCTCAACTTGAACTTGGCGATGGCGGTGCAGTTGGGGGCGGTGTTGGTGGTCACCGGACCCACCGTGATTGGTCCCCTACTGCGCCATGTGCGCCCCACTGGACAGGTCAACTCGATTCTGCGGTGGGAAGGCATTCTGATCGATCCGGTGGGGGCAACGCTGGCGGTGCTGGTGTTCGACGCCATCCTGATTGGCGATGTGCAGCAGGCATTTGTCCCGACGTTGATCGCCATTGTCATGACGATCCTCGTTGGTGGCGCTGTGGGTGTGGTGGCGGGGCGCATGGTGGTCACGCTGCTGCGTTACTATCTCGTGCCGGATTATCTGCAAAATGTGACCACGTTGATGCTGGTGATTGCGGCGTTCGCGCTGTCCGAACTGCTGCAACATGAGTCGGGCTTGCTGGCGACAACCGTGATGGGCATTGTGATCGCTAATCAGCGGGTAGCACCCGTGCGCCATATCATCGAGTTCAAAGAAACTGTGGGCGTGCTGCTGATCAGCAGCTTGTTCATTTTGCTGGCAGCCCGCTTGCAGATCAGCGATTTGCAAAATCTCGGCGGCGAAACTGTCATCTTCATTGTGGTGCTGCTGTTTGTGGTGCGTCCGCTGTCGGTTTTAGCCTCGTCAATTGGCACGCGCCTCTCGTGGCAAGAATTGGTGTTCCTCTCATGGATGGCGCCACGCGGGATCGTCGCCGCGTCGGTGGCGTCGGTGTTCGCGCTGCGCCTGATTGAAATTAATCATCCGCAGGCGGAACTGCTGGTGCCGCTGGTCTTCGCTGTGATCGTGGTAACGTGTGCCACTTATGGCTTGACCGCGCTGCCGCTGGCGCGCTGGTTGGGCTTATCGCACGCCGATCCGCAAGGCGTGTTGATCGTGGGCGCACACGTTTGGGCGCGCGAGATCGCGCTGGCGCTGCAAAAATTGGGCGCGCGCGTGGCGTTGATCGACACCAACTACAGCAATGTGCAGCAGGCGAAATTTCAAGGGCTGGATGCGGTCTATGGCAGCGCCACTGCTGACGAACTCGAGAGCCTGAACCTGGATGGCATCGGGCGTTTGCTGGCGCTGACCTCGAACAATGAAGTCAATGCTTTGGCGGCGATGCACTTCATCGAAGATTTCGGGCGCGCGCAGGTGTATCAACTGCCGCTAGGACGCCTAGCCAAAGACAAGGCGCGCGGGGAAGAAGCGGTGGCGCGCGATTTGCGCGGGCGCATTTTGTTCAGCACAGCGTCTGATTTTTCCAGCGTGACGGAGCGCTTTAACGAGGGCGCTGTGATCAAAGCCACCGTCCTGACGCGCGAATTTGATTACCGTGCATATAAGGCGCTGTATGGCGACCAAGCGCTGCCGTTGTTCATTGTCGATGTGCTGACCAAGCGCATTCAGATTTGTGCGGTTGACAGCGTGATCAACCCACAACCGGGGCAAACTGTGATCAGCTTGATCAACGGTTCCGCTGTGGATCGCACCGTGCAGACCATCTCAATGCCGGAGGTCGTAACATGATCGACACTGCCCGCCTTGAAGCCGCGCTGATTGCTGTCGCGCGGCGTTATGCTGCCCATCTCGTGCCGCATCAGTGGGCGCGCGCCGGGGATTACAGCGCGCCCTTGACCGAACTAGCGCGCGAATTGGCGGAACACGGCATTTTGGTGCTGGTCGGTCACAGTGACAGCGCCGAAGGACTGCGCGCGTGGGTCGAAGCTTATCTCGCATTATATGGACGCCTGACGGGTCGCCTCTTTCCGTCGTTTACGGGCGTGAATGCGTTTTACATCGATCAAACGCCGCCCGTGCTGGTCGGGTTGCAAGGCGCGGCGCTGCCCGTGATCATGACCTTGGGCGGTTTTGCTGCACCGTTCGCCGCACAGGTGCGCGCGCAACCGTCCGAGATGGAGCTGCGCGGTTTGCTCGACTTGATGCTTGACGAACTCGAAGCGGGCGATCTGCCGCGTGAGGCGTTTCGCCAGCTT
>JBGSRB010000154.1:0-2916 GCA_041737735.1 Anaerolineae bacterium
CTGCGTCAGCGCGCCACCAAGCGCCTGCTCGCCCCCCATTGGATTCCCACGACTGCCACCACGCTGCCCAACGCGGGCGGAATGCCGCTGCTGGACGAGCGCAACTATCTGGTGGGCATCATCACGCGGCTGACCAGCGGCGTCAGTGCGCACTTATTCGGCTTGCACATCGCGCGGATTCGTGCCAGCGTCGAAGATTATCTGCGTGAAGCGCAAAACGAGCGCCGCGTCTATTGTCCTGACTGCGGATCGTTGAGTCGGGCGGCGGGCGCGGGCTTCTTCTACTGCGAAACTTGCGGAGCAACCACGCCCGGCGCGCAGGGGATGAATCGTTATCCCGCGCCGCAAGCGGAAAGCTACTACGGCATCAGCGCGGTGGCGTGTCGCGCCTGCGGTGCGCGCAGCGGCTTGTATCAGAATGCGTGTTTGCGTTGTGGCGCGGCGCAGCGCTGATCGCACAGTTTACACAGATTTTGCAATTTGCTCACGCCTTTTTTACGCCTCCGTGCTACCGTGTGATCATCAACCACGTATGGTTTATTGTTGGCTGTAGATAAGGTAGGGAACATAAGATGAGCAAACACATGTTAAAACGGATCGTAATCCTCGTGCTGGTCGCCGCGCTCACGCTGATCGTCGGCGCGGTCGCTGCACAGGAAGCCACCGAAGAACCGACACCGGACACCACACCGCGCCCTTATCTGGGCGTCAGCCTCAGCGACACCGACGACACCGACGACGGCGTATTAATCTTGCAGGTGATGCCGGGTTCCCCCGCGGATGAAGCGGGTATCCGTGCGGGCGACGTGATCAGCGCGATCAACGACACAGCCACACCGACCGCGCAAGCCGCCGCTGACGTGATCAGCGCGCTGAGCGTGGGTGATGAGATCGAAGTAACCACCCTCTATCGCGGCGTCGAGCGCACTTTCACCGTGACGTTAGCCGAATACCCCCCCATGACCGAACGCGGACTCAACATCCCGCGCGGGCGCGGACAGATCATTCCGCCCGGCGACATGCCCTTTGGCTTTGAGTTTCGCGGCGCGCCCGGTGGTGAAGGTCGCGGGGAACGTCTCGCTCCTTTTGGTGGTATGCGCTTGGGCGTGAGTTTCATCGCGCTGGATGCCGACACCGCCGCCGAATATGCAGTCGATGTTGAAGCGGGCGCGCTCCTCACCATGGTGATCGAGGAAAGTCCCGCCGCCGAAGCCGGCTTGCAGGTGAACGACGTAATCACGATGGTCAACGGTGAGGCGATCACAGCGGATTACACCCTGCGCGATGCCATTTTCGCAACGGAAAACGATCTGCTCGTGCTGACCGTGCTGCGCGACGGTGAAGAACTGACGCTCGAAGTCATGTTAGGGGAGGCGCGCTTGCCTTCCAACGCGCCGGGGCTGCGTTTCCGCGATCTGCCCCTGCTCGAACCGGAAATGCTGCCCGAAGTTACCGCCGAACCGAACCTGTAAAATCGACCCGACCCCCTCCCCGTTAGCTTGCGCTTGCCGTAGGCAACATTCGGGGAGGGGTTAGGGGTGGGGTCTCGTTTGAGCTTACACCCAACCCGTTTTGGTCGCGTCATATTCCACGCGCGACCGTTGCACATCGTTGAAATACACCTTCGACCATTCGCAAATCTGCGTCAAATGCTGAATCAGCGCCACGCCCGCCGGCGTGATGAAATATTCGACGCGCGGCGGATTTTCCGCATAGCTCTCGCGCACCAGAATGCCGCTGCGTTCCAGCTTACGCAGCGTTTGCGTCAGCATCTTCTTGGTGATCGTCGGAATTGCGCGCTGCATCACGCCATAACGATTATGTCCGGCGCGCACAGCGTGCAGCACCTCAATCACCCATTTATCTGCCACCAACGCCACCGCATCGGCTGCGGTCGCGCGCGGCTGGCGATCCTGATTGATCATCAGTGTTAGCTCCTCGTACTAGGCACTCAAAAGTGCCTACTTGTGAACCCGACTGGCTCACTGCTACAGTGTCGCATAAGTGTAACGGATGCAGGCATCCGCCGCACCAATTAATCGAGTCGCAGGGATCAATTCAAGTTAAGGAGTAGATGATCGATGTACCGTAAACTCATCATGACTGTATTGTTGCTGGTAGTCAGTAGTACGTCCGTGTTCGCGCAGGACACGGGCAAAGTGTTTGTGCTGGTGCATGGTGCGTTTCAGGATGCCTCAGCGTGGGATGCCGTGACTCCGCTGCTCGAAGCCGCCGGACACACCGCGATTGCGGTCAATTTGCCCGGTCATGGCGGCGATGAAACGCCTGCTGGCAGTCTGACGCTTGCCACCTATCGCGATGTCGTGCTGGATGTGGTGGCAGCGCAAGCCGCGCCCGTCATTCTGGTGGGACACAGCTTCGGCGGCATCGTGATCTCGGAAGTTGCCGAAGCGCTGCCGGATCGCGTCGAAGCGCTGGTGTATGTCGCGGGGTATCTGCCGCGCACGGGCGACAGCTTAGCGGGTTTAGCCGCGCTCGATCACAACACCAGCTTCAACGATACCAATTTCCTGCTGGCGGATGATTTCAGCTACGCCTACGTGCCGGAATCCGATTTCCTGACCATCTTCTGCGCCGATTGCGACGCTGAACAAGCCGAGATCGTGCTGGCAACGCGCCAGAACGAACCACTCACGCCGCTGAACGAACCCGCCACCGTCACGGCTGAAAATTTCGGCAGCGTGCGTAAAGTTTACATCCTCACCGCCGAGGACAACGCCGCCAGTCCGCAAATTCAAATCTTCATGCTGGCGAACACGCCCGTCGATCGCGTGTATGCGCTCAATACCTCACACGCGCCGTTCGTCACCATGCCCGCCGCCCTCAGCGACCTGCTGATCGCCGCGAGTAACCCGTAAGCGTGTCCCGCACCGGGCGATCCGGTGTGGATCGCCC
>JBGSRB010000390.1:0-2844 GCA_041737735.1 Anaerolineae bacterium
GCGCCGCGCGCAGCGCCGGATCATTGAGCAGGTTGCCGAACGCCGCCCGCGTGAGGATCAACACGATGCTGTCGTGCGCCGCGCGCAGCGTTGCTGACTCCACACCTGCGCCATACAGCGCCGCCTGATTAAGATACTGCCCCGTGCTGACCGTGCCAATCGTCTGATCGCCGCGCAGCAGGGTGGCGCTGCCGCTGGCGATCAGCATCAAGCCCTGTGTCGTCTGTCCCTGCTGAAAGATCGTTTGTCCAGCGGCGAAGCGCACCACGACGAACGCTTCGGCAACCCGTTCAACTTGCTGCGCTGTCAGCCCGGCTAACAGCGGCAGCGACCGCACCCGACTGACCACGAAACGATCTGCCATACGCTTATCCTATAACCCGATACAATGTCATCATTCCCATTGTAACAGTGTTTGCGGCGGAGTCGCCCGTTTTACGATCCGAGCAGCACCCACACGCCGAACAGCGCGATCCCCACGCCCGACGCCAGATTAATCGCGCGCAGCACACGCGGCGTCACGCGCCCGCGCGCTAAGCTCACTAGCGTGATCAGCAGCAGCCACCACACCAGCGATCCGCTGAACACGCCGCCCGTTAATCCGACGGGACAGGCGCTTGCAGTCGTGGCGGCGATGCCCGCGAAAATGCCCGTGAACACCAGAATCGTGATCGGGTTGGTCACTGCGAGCGCGAACGCCGATGCGAACGCCCCGATCAAGTCGGTGGCGGCAACGGGCGCGGTTGCGTCCGGTGGGGGCAGGGCGCGCAAGTTGGATCGCAGCGTGCTGAAGCCGATCAGCAGCAAAAATGCGCCGCCGATCACGCGGATGAGGGTGCTATGGTCGATTAACAATTGGCTGATAGCGGTGATGCCGAAGGCGGCGAGGAGGGCATAAGTGCCGTCGGCGCTGGCGATGCCGAGTCCGGTGGCGACTCCGTGTCGGCTTCCATAAGTTAGCGTGCGGCGAATGATCAAGATGCCCATGGGACCCACAGGCGCGGCGAGGGTGACACCGATAAGCAAGGCGCTAAGCGCGGAATTGAAGACACGCTTCCATGAGCGTTGAACCCCTTTCGTGCTATGTTGTGAACCGTTCTGACAGGCAAAGACAGCATAACACGGGTTGCGCGCCTGTCAAGCGGTGGCGGCAATTTCCCTACTTGACAGGCATCTAAACAAGATTATCATCTAATTAGACACATATCTAATTAGATGGAGGTGCAAGCATGGCGCTTATGACTCGTGAGCATGTCTTGTTGTGCTTCAAGACGCTGGGGGACGACGCGCGCTTCAAAATCATGGAGCTACTCAATGTGCGCGAATACACTGTGCGTGCCTTGGCGGAAGCACTCGAATTGACCGAACCGACTGTATCGCATCATTTAGGCAAGATGCGTATGGTCGGTCTGGTCACACTACGGATGGAAGGCAACCAGCATTTCTACCGTTTGCACAGTGTTAATCTGGAACGGTTCAAGCAGACGATCAGCCGCATCGAAACATTGATCCCGACTGAGCCGGAAGTGAACGATCAAACGTGGATCGACGCGCTGCCCTTCGACGATGCCGAGAAGAAGACTCTGCGCGATTACACCTTTGCGGGGCGCTTGAAGCGGATTCCCAAGCTCAATAAGCTGACGCCTGTTCTCAAGTGGCTGACGCTGCAATTTGAGCTTAACACGATTTATACTGAGAAAGAAGTCAACGGGATCATTGAGCGCTTTCATCCCGACTTTGCCTCGCTGCGACGCGAACTGGTTGATATGGGGTATTTGCGCCGCGAAAAGGCGGGCAGCAAGTATTGGCGCACACCTGAAGATGAAAGCGCAGGCATGACTCCGCCGTCAACGACATGAGGATGAGCAGCACACGAACGAGGGGCGATAGGGCAGGCAACATGCCCTATCGCCCCTTAAATCACGAACCCGAACGCAGAATTTCCACCTCAAGCGACGCCTGTGCCTGATTACCCACCGCATCGAACGCCACCGCGCTGAAGCTGTAACTGCCTAAACCCGTGATCGTCCATGCCAGCGTATACGGGAACTCGACATCTGCGCCGAGTGGCTCGCCTCCCAAGAAGAACTCGACGCGATCAATCGTCAGGTTGTCGCGCACATCGGCGATCAATTCGACCGTCGTATCCTGAGGCCAGCGATACAGTTTGCCCGGCTCGACCGACGCCAGCGCGACGGCGGGCGCTTGATTATCAACCGTGACCTGAATCGCGTCGGATGCGCGGGTGTCGTCCTCTAACACCGCGATGATCCGCACGCTGTAGATGCCGTCTAAGCTGGTGGTGTTCCACGTGGCGACGGGCTGATCGGCGTTAAACGTCGTTTGCTGTCCGCCGATGGCGAACCACTGCGCCGGGTTCAACCCCTGCCCATATTCGACCTGAAAATACTGCAAGCCGCGCGGGTCGATCTCGGCGTAAATTTCGACCTGCCCGCCGACATAATCGAATAAGCTCGGTCGGGCGATGCGCACCGTCTCGAAAATCTGCGGGCGGCTGAGATCGTCATATTGTTCGGGCGGCAGCGGTTGATTGTTGGCAACCCACCACTCACGCGCGGAACCCGTCGGCGGGATGAAATAATTGACGCGCTGGCGGCGTTCCTGCGGTGTGGTGACGCTGGCACGCAAACCTGTGTCGGTGATCTCGACGGTTTGCCACAGATCATCGACTGTGCGCGGCTGCGTGCCGTCTAAAAACAATTCGACGCGCACGGGGCAGACGCCGTTGGGCAGCAATCCGCTGATCTGGCACACAGGCAGATCGATGATGTCGGGCGGGCGTTCCCAGTCGCGCGGTGGCAGGTTCGCGCGCGCGTGCGCGTA
>JBGSRB010000392.1:0-16953 GCA_041737735.1 Anaerolineae bacterium
GTGGGTATACTCATTCACAGGAGTCTGGCTGCCTTGGACAGCGAGACTTTCAGGTGGACGGAGGAGGGGTGAGACTCCTTCGTTCACCGCAAAAGCTGACGTCAGGGTTCGGTCAAGAGCGGCTCAAGCAGAGCGCGCTGAGGGTAGGCAGCTAGTTCGAGGAAGTGCACAAACGTGAGCGTAGCCGGAGACAGAGGTTCGTCTTGGATCTCCTTGGGGACACACATAAAAACGGCGGAACTCAGTTCCGCCGTTTTTGTTTCTCGCTCTACCTTCCCAACTTGCCTTACGCTTCAACCAACCCTACCAGCGAATACAACAGCGCTAGCGGCGCGTGCATGAGAACGACGCACTACGACGCGCGCAGATGTTCCTGCCAGTAATGATTCGTCTTGGCGATCACGGTGATCACATTCTTGATCTCTTTTTCCAAGCGGAAATCAGGTCCCGCCGGAAAGTAGAGGATGTTGTCTTCACGGCGCACGCTGACATTCTCGACGACAATCGCGCGCAGCAGCCAGATCGCCATCTCGTCGCTGGCGCATTCCATACCGATCCAGCCGGGCGGCGCGGTGCGGATCACGTTCAAACCCGTGACCATGCGAATGCCGCGTTCGAGTTCATCCAGCACCGTTTCGTAGGCTTCGGGGTTGGCTTGCACAGCCGCCGCGTCTCCGGCTTCGAGCAGCGTCCCGCGATGCGGCGGCCCCCCCGCCAGCGCTAAGTCGCAAAAATCCGTCCAGATTTCATCCCACGCCACGCTGCCATCAGGCGCATATTTCAAGCCGGCTGCGCCCATCGGCGCGGCGCTTGGCACTTGATTTTGATAACGCGGCGGCAGAATCATCATGAGATCGACGCGCGGCATCGTGATCGCGGGCGCATCGGCTAACTGCGTCGGCTCAAAACTGACCACGACTTCGCCCATCGCTGGAATCGCATCGTAAAGCGATTGGCGCACGCGGTTGGCGATGCTGTGCGCTTCCACCAGCGGACGCCCCGCATCGACCGCGACCGTGATCTCGGTGAACAGGCGATGCCCCACCCAATGCGCGCGCAGCTTGTCGATTTTGACCACGCCTTCGACCTGCTCGACGTAATGCTCGATCTGATTGACGATGCTCGGATCAATCGCATCCATGATGCGGTAGAACACTTTTTTGGTGGCGCTGAACGAAATGCCCAAAATCGCCAAGCCGATCAGCACACCGATGATCGGGTCAAGGATCGGAATGTTCAGCCAGGCGCCGATCACCGCGATCAGCACCGCCAGCGACGTGATTCCGTCGATGCGCGCGTGCTGCCCGTCAGCGATCATCGCATCCGAGCCGATGCGCTTACCCACGCGAATTTGCAGCACGGCGACGGCTTCGTTACCCAAAAAGCCGACAATCGCGGCAAACGCGACCAGTTCGAGATTTTCCAACGGAAACGGGTTAAAGAAACGCTGAATCGATTCGCTCAGGATGTGGAACGCGCTGTACAGGATCGACAGCACAATCAGAATGCCGGCGATGTCTTCCGCGCGCCCGAAGCCATACGTAAAGCGCCGGGTGGCGGCACGCCGCGCCAGATACAGCGCGATCAGCAGCGGGATCGAGTTGAGCGCATCCACCAGATTATGTCCGGTGTCTGCCAGCAGCGCGACGCTGCCGCTGTAGTAGTAAATGATCGCCTGCATGACCGTCGTCGCCCACAGCAAACCAAGCGCCACCCACACCGTGACGATGCCCATCGTGTTGGCGCGCACCGCATCATCAACGGCGATGCTGTCGATTTCGGCGTGTTCGTGGGCGAAGCCGGGCAGGTGAAACGCCGTGCCGATCCACGCGATGATGCCTTCGGGATGCACATGCCCGCGCGGGCGCGTGAATTCTGCTTTAGGGGTTGGGGTCGTTTCAGTCATAAAATGCTGACTTCCTCACACTTAGGCTTGCAAATTAAGCAGGAAAATCACGCCGATCACGCCGATCAGCGCGCCGGTGATCTGCATGATCACTGTGCCGCGCTGCGAGCGCTGCGCGATATAACCCAGCAGCGCGCCGATGATGTGCAAGCCCGCCGTCGAAATGACGAAGCCCAATACATACGCGATCAGGAAGATGAAGGTTTGTTCAGGCGGCACGGATTCACCATGGGCATAGCCGTGAAACACCGCGAACACCGCCACCACCAACAGCGCCAACAATTCAGGGATGCGCCGCCGCACCACCAGCGCCACGCCCAACAAAATGATGCTGAGCGCAATGCCATATTTGACCAGTGCCGCGCCGCCACCGACAAAGCCGATCACGCCGCCTACGGTCATCATGACCACGAACGCCAGCGGCACCGTCCAGATGGCGCGCCCGCCGATCTGCGCGCTGAGCAAGCCAACGGCGACCATCGCCAGCAGATGCTCCAAGCCCAGCAGCGGATGCAAAAAGCCTTGAATTGCGCCCGCGTCACCGGGCAAGGCGTGAGCGAGAATGACAGGGAAACCAAGCAGCCAAGTGTTCATGAGTTCGATCCATCTTGATGAGCGTGATGAATGCGTATTATAACGACAAGTTGCGGCGCATCAACAGCGGCGCGTCATAACTTTGCGAATACACTCATTTTTGGCGGGCGCTTAGCTCGGATCGTGTTCGGCACAGTTAACGCAATACCCGTAGATCGCCATGTGATCGATGCGCGCGCGAAACTGATGCGCGTCAAGCAGCCGAGTACGCAGATCATCCAACATATGGTCTTCCAATTCGGTGATGCTGCCGCAGTTCAGGCAGATCAAGTGATGATGCGGCGTCGCGCCGATCACCTGATAGACCAAACCCGACTGCGCCATGTCGGTTTGCGCGATCACGCCGATCTGCTTGAGCCATTGCAAAATGCGGTAAATCGTCGTTTCGGGCAGCGCTTCACCGTGCGGCAGCGCGCTAATCGCATCACGGATCGCATTGATCGTCAGGTGCGCGCCCGATGCGGTCAGCACTTCGATCACCAAGCGCCGCTGAATCGTCAGGCGTTCGCCCTGCTCGTTAATCGTGTGGATGATGCGTTCATATTCACTCATGCGCCGTTCTCCATCGTGGGCTTTGAGATGGGATGCAGGCGCAGCGCGGCACGTGTCACCCGTTGATGTGTCGATGCGGAATCAGCGAGTGCGGTTTCTCTAACCCGTGCGCTTCCATCAACGCCTGATCTGCCATGATTGTACGCGGATCGCCATCCGCGACAACCTGACCATCATCCAGCAGGATCACGCGGTCGCACACTTCCAGCACCATCTCCAGATCATGCGAGGCGAGGATCAGCGTATGCGGCGCACCGCGCAGAAACTCGATCAGGCGGCGGCGGGCGCGCATGTCGAGGTTGGCGTCGGGTTCGTCGTACAACACCACGCCGGGGCGCGTCGCCAGCACGCTGGCAATCGACACCATGCGTTTTTCGCCGCCGGAAAGATGATGCGGCGCGCGATCCGCCAGATGTTCGGTGCCAGTCAGCGCCAGCGCCTCGCTGACCGCGTTTTCGATTTCGTCAGCGTCGAACCCCAGATTGACGGGTCCAAACGCGATGTCCTCGCGCACGGTGGGCGAGAACAATTGATCATCGCTGTTTTGGAATACCATGCCGATCTGCGGGTGGAATTTGCCGGGACGCAGTTCCGTGCCTAACACGGTGATCGCGCCGGAATTGGGCGCAAGCACGCCGCAGATGGTCAGAAACAGCGACGTTTTACCCGCGCCGTTGGGCCCGATCAAGCCGACGCGCTCACCTGTGGCGGTCTGGAAGTCGATCCCGTTGAGGGCGGGCGGGCGACCGGGATAACTAAAGCGCAGCCCGTTGATGTGCAGGGCGGCGGTGTTCGCTTGGGCTGTGTGATCCATAAGGCTGGTCTTTTCTTCTGGTGTGATGCCATAGCCGCGCAAGCGCATCGCTTTATACACGCGCTCGGCTTGCTCATAACTGCGGATGAATAAACTCGCCAGCAAACCGGCGATCTGCGCCGCGCCGCGCCGATTTAAGCGCGTGATCGCAAACCCGCGCAGGCGCATGGCGATCTGCATTTGGGCGAACGACGCGGCGATCTCGAACACATAGCGCAGCGTCAGCAACAGCATGTCCGCCAACAGCGACGGAATCCCCAAGCCGCGCAGGGTGCGCACATTGGTCAGAAACGACGACGTACCGAAGATCAGCAGCGAGATCGTGAGGATGCTCACAAAGCGACTGACCACCAGCAGCATGTATTCCACGCCTTCGGCGCGCACCGACAGCGGACCCACCTGCGCGATCACGGTTTGTCCGGTGAACAGCGGCAGAATGATGATCAGCACCAGCAGGAACATGCCCGGATAGCGTAAGCGCGACACGGCGAAGTGCAGCGGCAAACTCGACAGCGCATACAGACCCGCCGTGATCAACACCATGATCGGCGCTAAGCGCAGATCGCGCACCAGCGAAAACGCGATGATCAGCGCGAACAGCGTCAGAAATTTGGCGCGCGGATGCCAGCGATGAATCGGTGAATTGAGATGCGCGTATTGATCAATGTGCAGGTGCATCGGCGCTCACTAACTCTGGACGCACGCGCAGCAAGAAGCCGATGATCAGCGCCGTGAACATGCCTTCGATGCCTGCTAGTGGCACATGCGCGACCGTCAGCGCGGTGATGGCAGCGCGTTCCGTTTCTACATCGATATAGGCGGGGATGGTGGCGACCAGAATGCTGAAGGCGATCAGCGCGCCGATGCCCAATCCGAGCGCACCGCCCACAAACGCAAACAGGCTCGTGATCAGCGGTTGGCGCAGGTTCAGACGCGAGCGCAGTTGGAATATGCCGAATGCCAGCAGCGCCGGAATTCCCATCATCGCCGCGTTGACGCCGAGCGTAGTCAAGCCGCCATGCTGGAACATCACCGCTTGCAGGAATAACCCGACCAGCAGCGCCGGCACGGCATACCAACCCAACACCACGCCGAGCAAGCCGTTCAAGACGAGATGCACGCTAGTCGGCGGAATCGGGATATGCACCCACGACGCGACGAAAAACGCCGCCGTCAGCAGTGCGGCTTTGGGAACTTGCGCCTCAAAATCAGGCTGCTTCTTGATCTGGCGCAGTGACACCCACGTAAGCGCGGCAGTGACAACATAACCGCCTAGCGCGACTTCAGCGGGCAAAAGTCCATCGGGAATGTGCATCGGTTAAGCTGCTCCTGAACTGCGGCGACGCTGGGCGAAGTATAGTGCAGTGCCGACGAAGCCCCAGATCACGCTGATCGACATGATGATCACCTGCGCGGGCGTGAAGCCGTTGCCCAACACATCGGGCGCAGGCGCGGCGTTGGCGTCGTTGACACCCGTCGCGTTGATGATAATGTCGCCTGAGACTTGAAAGCGTGCATCCCCCGTGATCACAATTTCCGAGTCGGGGCTAATCTGCATGGTGTTGACAGGCGCGCTGCTGTCAGCATCCACGACGATGGCAGCGTTTTCAGGCGGCGTCATACTGGCATCGAGCGTGACGCGCAGCAAGCCACCATGTCCGGCTTTACGCACCTGAACATCCCACACGCCTTCGATAGTGTAATCGGGCGTAAATGTGAACGCACCTTCGGCATCAGCCACGCCCGTTTGCCACGGGTTGATCAGATCGTTAGGCGCGAAAATGGCGATTTGCGCGTCGTCCATCAGTTCGCCCGTGTCGAAAGCAGCGCGAATCGTGACGACGCCCGTTGGTTCATCGATGTCGGATGAAAGGATAACGCCGTGTCCAGACACCGACACGGCGTTTCCCACCATCAGCAGCACCGCAAGAGCGAAACTCGCAAGCGGTTTCAAAATGCGTTCTCCAACTTAAAATTCGTGACAGTGTCCTTCACCAACATGCCCAAGCGACGGCAGCACGTTCACAAACATCGCGTAATCATCGGCGCTCAAGCCCGCTTCGAGATCAGCCAGCGTCACATCGACCACGCCATCGACCGCCAGCGCCGCCAGCATATCGAAACCGGGGGCTTCGACGTTGAGCGAATCATCCAGCGGCGATCCGGCATCGCCAAAAATGTGATCGAAGTGGAAGGTCAGCTCAATATCGCCGCCTTCAGCCGTCAGCACACCTTTGCGCTCATCACCGATGAACGCGCCGCAGTCATAATTGAATGACCGACCAATGCGAATGACGAACGCCACTGTTTCACCGTCGCGCTCGGCTGTACCATCGATCAGCACCGAACTGCCGGCGACCTCGCCTTCGGTGGCGGGCTGCATCCGCCAAGTCAGCGCATTGTAATAGCCAACGGGCGCATCTTCAACCGCGCCGACCAGAATGGTATCAGCGTCGGCTTCACCTTCGGCTAAATCGAGGATGAAGGTGTCCGTCAGCCCGACCATGACAGCACTGCGCGTCAGTTCGCCCGCGAACGGATCAAACGGCGGGTTGGTTTGGTGGGCGCGAATTTGCGACAGCACCACATACACATGATTAAAACTGATATTCCAACCGTCTTTCGAGACGAAGCCTTCGCGCACGAAATCTTCACCATTGGCGCGGAACTCCAACGCGGCGGTGGCGTCATCTTGAGCAGCAACGCCCGTCACGATCAGCAGCGACACCATGAGCAGCAGCATAAGTTTAGGCATACAAACACTTTCCTCAAATGGATTTAACCTAGCCAGATGCTGCACAATGTAACATGAGTAAGAACTTACAGCAAGCGCGTTGGTTTAGAGAATCGAGAGAATGGTGTCCGCTGCCCACTGCGCCAGTCGTTCAACTGCCAGTTTGAGCAGCGTGTGCTTTATTGCCCAATGCTTGCCAGTGCTACTTCCAGATTCGCGGCGATCTCTTGGCGCAGTGGCGGTGACAACCGACTGTTGGCATTGACTTCACTCAAGCGATCCGCGGCACGCTGAACCAACTTCTCTTGATCGTTGAGCGTGGGCGCGCGGTCGATCAGCATGGGCGGCGCATCGACCGCGCTGCTCAGCCAATCATGCAGAATCGCCACCATCTCCGGATCGAAGGTCCACATACCGCGGAACTGCCGCAGATGATCGGGATCGTTGAAGCGCGTGATTTCTTCGGTTGCCAAGGCGCTGGCGAACCGCGCGCCATAGGACACGAGAAACCACTCGCGCGCGATCTGATCATCGG
This sequence comes from Anaerolineae bacterium, assembly GCA_041737735.1. Lineage (GTDB taxonomy): Bacteria > Chloroflexota > Anaerolineae > Aggregatilineales > Phototrophicaceae > Flexifilum. Next base: position 7,136 of record JBGSRB010000392.1, read on the forward strand.
GCGTCACGAACACATAGCGGATGTTCTCGATCTGTGGCGGGCGCACATCTGGCACGCCGAACACGTAAATCGACTCGGCGGTTTGCGCCAAGCGGCGGTAACGCTCAATCTGCGGCAGGAAGCGGCTCATATATTGGAAGGCTGAAAAGATGCGCGTTTTCGCGCCATCAATGAGGGAAGCATTTTCGATTTGATAACTGATATACGACATGGTGCGCCGCTGACTGAGCAGTACATTCTGCTGTTGGGTGCGCTCGACCAACCGATACACGGAAAACTGACGATCAATGGCGTAATTCATGATTGCCCTTCCTGCTCAACTTGTCTTACATTTAGTGTTTCTAACCCACAATCTTAGAATCGTAGGCTGAGATGAGGTGCAAATTAAAACTATCCTATCAAATGGCAAATCGCCCCTGAAAAATTTGTGAAAAATAATGGAGGCGATCCGCATATGGTGTTCGGGGGGTACCTCAGAGGCAAGGTCATACAAAACAGCGGAACCCAGTTCCGCCGTTTATATGTCAATCTATGGACGGCAAACGCAGACCGTTATTCGATCGGTGCCGCGTGGATATGCGCGATTTCAACAGCAACAGTATCGCCCACACCTTTACCCAATGCCTGCTGCATCGCCTCATCGACGATGAAATAATGGGTGTCATCGCGCGTGGGCAGCACCGCCGTGTTGAACAACTGATTGTCGATCAGCAGCTCAGCATCACACTGATCGCGCGTCGGCAGCGAGGCGCTGACATTGCGTTCTAGCACGACGATCATGCCGCCGCTGCTTTGACGATCAGGCGCGATTGTGGTCGTAAAGGTCAATTTATAGCGTGCCATGAATGACATCCTTCTCTGCTCACTTCAAAATTTATTAGAACACATGTTAGCCCGTGTGTTGTAGGTGGGGCGATGCTATTTCGCCCCACCACTTGACGCATTTTAGGCGATCAACGCCTCACAACTTCGCCGCGATCTCCGCCCGTATAACCAACTTCTGCACCGTCGGCTTGGGATTCAGTGCGCCGATCATGTGCTGAACACGACGCGCGCGCTGCTCAGGTGCGGCGGCAATGAGGTAATCGATCCGTTCCCAGCGATCCGCCGCCGAGAGGGTCGCCCAGTAATGCGCGGCGCGCGGGCAAGCCTCCAGCGCGCTTTGCAGGTCAAGCGGCACTTCCAGCCCATCACAGGTGTGATCAAGTTCGACAACAACCGCCAACGTTGACCCCGCTTCTTTGCGAATGACTGACCGCATCCGCTCATCAAAATAGAAATAATGCGTATCTGCATGAATGGGGAATAGCGCTGTGCGGAATCGATGCCCATCCACCCGGAGCATGACGTTGACGGTCTTGCTTGTGGGCAGTGCCGCGCTGACTTGCCGTTCCAGCACGACGATCAGATCATCAGGCGCGCCGTCAGGGTCATGGGACAAAGTGCATAAGAAAGCGAGTTTCGTCTGCATGATCGGTGACCCCTTTTAACTTTAATTTGCCTCCACCTTAATTATAGTGTGAATTACGGGGTGAATAGATGTGACATTTGTCACTTATGCCGTTTATGCGCTCATAGAGGGGATAAACTTCAGTTAACTTGCACGAAATGACCGGACTTAGGCTTTAAGCAGCAGCGCCGCGCCTTTTTCGGTCGGCGGGGTGGATTGGTCAATTAAACCAAAGCCCGCGCGCCAGCGTGTGAGGATGATCTGTTCGTCGGCGCGCGCGGCGTCATCCAGCAGGATCAGCGCGCCCGCCCGCAGACGCTCGAACAGCAGCGGCACAGCGGGATAACGCACCTGTGCAGTCGGGTTGTCGTGCTGCGGAGGTCCGTCGATCACCAGCAGATCAATCGCGTCGAGCGACGCAAAGGCGGCGGAGTCATACCACAGCCAGCGGGCATCGTCGATCACCAATTCGGTCAGCGGTGCGTGCGTCAGCGTGACGTGATCGCTCAAGCCGTGCGCGGCAACCAGCGCGCGCGTGCCAGCGAGATAATCGGCATCGTGATCATAGGAATAGACCTGCCCAGAACCCTGCGCGCGCAGCGCATACGCGCACAGCAGCGTCGAGATGCCGCCGCCCAATTCCACGATCACGCGCGGAGTGTGCGCCTGAATGGTTGCGACCAGCAGCGCCGCGAAATCGGGCAGGATGCGCCAGCCACCCATCGGCGGCAGCGGCGCGATCAGGTTGATGCGCGCGGTCAGACGGACATAAGCGGCGATCTGCGCGGCGATCTCGGCGGGCGTGCGCGGAATATCCAGCCGTTCGAGCAGGATCGCGTTCGGATCAATCGGTTCAAGTGACGCCATTTAATCGCCTGCTTCGGTTTCGCGCGCCAACGGGATCGTGAAGGTGAAGGTCGTGCCTTCATCAATCGTGCTGCTCACGTTGACCGATCCGCCGTGCCGCTGAATGATCCCGCGCGTGATCGTCAAGCCCAAGCCGGTGCCGGGCTGCTCACGCGCCAGCGGATTCTCGCTGCGGAAGTAGGGCGTAAACAGGCGCATTAAGTCCTCTTGACTCATGCCGATGCCGCTGTCGCTCACGCTGATGCGCAGCAGCGGCTCAAGCGTGCGTCCTTTGCTGTCACGCGGGGCGCTGTCCACTTCCGCCGTGATGCGAATTTCGCCCTCCGGCGGCGTGTATTTGTTGGCGTTGCTGACCAAGTTGGTCAACACCTGAATCAAGCGCCCTTGATCCGCCAGAATTGGTGGCAGTTCGCTTGCCATGACAATATTCAGCGTCTGCTGCTTATCTTCGATCTGTTTATGCAGCGGACGCAGCGTTTCGGTCAGCGCGGTGGCAAAGTCGATGGGCGAAAGTTCCATCCGCATGTTATCGGTTTGCAGCTTGGTCACGTCGTTCAAGTCGCTGACGAGCGTATTCATGCGTTCGGCGTTGCTGCGGATCGTCGCCAAAAAGTTTTTCTGCATCTCGTTGAGATCACCGCCGCGCCCGCCCAACAGCACATCGGAATAGCCTTTGATCGAGGTCAGCGGATTCTTGAGTTCGTGCGCCACAAACGACACAAACTCGCTTTTCGATTGATTCGCGCGATCCAGTTCTTCGATCAGGCGTGCGTTGGTCACGGCGATGGTCGCGTGTTCGACCAAGCGCTGCAAGAAAGGCATATCGGCAAGGCGCAAGCGCGGTTCGTGATCGGTCTCCAGCACCATCAGCGCGCTGACGGTGTTGGCGCTCAACATGGGCAGCGTAATCTGGCTGAGCGCGCGACGCAAACTGGGGATATAGTTCGGGTCGATGCTGACATCGGGGACGAGTTCCGGTTGGCGTGTGCGCATCACGCGCGCGGCGATCCCGCGATCCAGCGGCAGCAAGCCATCTTCGACGCCTTCGGGCATATCATCGTCATCATAGCCGCTGGCATACAGCACTTGCAGCATGGGCGGTTCACCGATGATGATGCCGAGCATTCCCGCTGATGCGCCCGTGACTTCGAGCGCGGCGTTGACCGTGATCTGCGCGACCGAGATCAAGTCGAGCGAACGGTTGAGTTCAAAGTCGATCCGTTCGAGCGTCTCCAACTCGTTGACGCGCGCCTCAAGCTGAATATCCGTCAACTGGAACAAGCGCGCGTTTTCAATGGCGACGGCGGCTTGTCCGGCAAACGTGACCAACATCTCGGCGTCGGCGCGCGTGAAGTTGACGCCATCCTGCTTATTCAGCACTTCCAGCACGCCGATCACGCGGCTGCCCGTCGTCAGCGGCACCGCCAGCACGCCCGTGGTGTGAAATTCGCCCTTGCTCAGTTCGCCGCCCCAGCGCGGATCATTCGCCACATCGTTGACGATCACGGTTTCGCCCGTCTGCGCGACGCTGCCCACCAAGCCGCGCCCCGCCGGAATCCGCCGACCGGTCAGTGTTTCACCCGCGCCACCGATCACCACGCGAAATTCGAGATCGTCGCTGCCGTCGTCCACTGTCAGCAGCAGCGAACCCGCTTCCGCGTTCAAAATTTCGGTGGCACTGGCGGTGATCAAGCGCAGCAGCTTATCCAAGTCAGCTTCGGCGGCGGCGATCTGCTGCGTGATGTCGTTCAGCGCGGCAAGCTGACGCGCGCGCGCGTTCGTTTCACTAAACAAGCGCGCTTTATCGAGCGAAGTCGCGGCAAGCTGCCCGATGTTCGCGAACACACTCACCTGTTCATCCCCGAAGGCGCGCCCCATCTGCGTATTGCCCGCCGCCAACACGCCGAGACCCTGCGTGCCGGTCAGCAGCGGCACGCCCACCCACGCCCAGAGCTTGTCGTCCTCATGGATCACCTGCGCGCCGCGTTCGCTCAGCACACGCTGATAATCCGCCACGCACACCGGTTGTCCGCTGCGCACCACTTCGCTGAATAAATCCGCGCCGACCGCCCAACGGCGGTTCTCTTTCTCGGTGAAGCGATCTTCGTCTTCGATGAACAGCGCGTGATACAGCTCATTGGTGGCGGTGTCGCGCAGGGTGATGTAGAAGTGCGTGGCATCGACCAAGCGGCTGGCTTGCGCGTAGATCAATTCGAGCGTGGCGTCAATGTCGATGGTGAAGTTGACCGCTTGGCTCACCTGACTCAGCACAGCGAGTTCGCGCACGCGCTGTTCGAGCGAATCGACGACTTGCGCGCGCTCAACCGCGACACTGATCTGCGCGGTCAGGTTTTGCACAAAGCGCAGTTCTTCATAAGTGTAAAAGCCGTGTTCGCTGCGCGGTGGCGTGATCACGACCAAGCCTGATAAGCGCCCCAACCCGCGCAGCGCGGCGATCACCTGTGCGTTGAGAATGCCCAAACGCGCGCGTTCGACCAGCAGCGGCGCGCTCCACGGTTGATCGGGTTCGAGATAAATCACGCGCTCGTCGCCCAACAAACTCTCGATCAGCGGGCTGTGCTGCGCGAAACGCACATCGGTTTCCGGCGCGGCGTATTCGCCCGTCACGCGGTCTTGCAAAAAGATGAAGATCTGGCGCGGTTGCAGCGCGTCGGCAATTTCCGCGCGATAGGCTGCGGTGATGTCGTTGAACTCGACCAGCGACGACAAGCGCCGCCCGAACGCTTCGAGGCGATCCTGAAAGTCGATGCGCTGGCGGAAATAGAGCGCATCGACGCGCCGTTGAATCCGCGTGCGCACAGGGATGAATAGCAGCGCCATCGCAAACACGACGATGGCGATCAAAAACGGATTATTCGCGGCGATGGGCTGCGCAATGATCAACACGGTGCTTAGCACCAGCAGGAAATAGCCGATCACCAGGCTGAACAGCATGATCGCGTAAGTCAGCGTTTGGCTGATCACGCGGTCGCTGTCGAACATGCGATATTGCAGCACGGCATACGCCATGCTCAACGACGGCAGCACCAGAAACGGGGTTGTCGCTGACGTGTTGATGGCGATGCCGCCAAAACCGAACAACGCCCGCGCCACAATGTTGACCAGCCAGACCACGCCGACGATCATCGACAGCGTTAAGCCGATCATGATCGTGTTGACCTGATCACGTGCCACGCGCGATGGCGTGCGACTGCGTTGGCGCAGCAGAATCAGCACCAGCCCGCCCGCGCCCAGCAACTGCGCCATCACTGACGCGCGCAAACCATTCACACCCACCTGCGCGGTGGGTGGGTTACTGTGCAGCGCGATCAGCAGCGCCGCCAGCAGCAGCGCGCCCATCACTGGCACATAACGCATGAAGGGCTGGCGCTGCACCAGCGGCAGTTGGCGCGGGAATTGCATGCCGAATGAAATCAGCGCGCCGCCGACCAGCGTCGCCGCTGTGATATAGACCTGAATAAATTGATGCGTTGTGTTGAGGTCGAACAAGCCGAAAATGTAGATCGACGCCGCAAACGAGATGCCCGCCACCGTGCGCGCGTGGCTTTGGCGCGAACGCATGTAAAAGACCAGCAAGCCCAACCCAAGCGTGATCGCACCGGAAATCATCGGGACGAAGAACGACGCCACATAATCGATGTCGGGGAATGCTGTCAGCGTATAGCTGGTTGCACACACGGCGACGCCGTTTTGCGGCGCGGCGCAGGTCTCACCCGCGAAAATCGGCGCGGTGCTGTCCGAAGTCAGGCGTTCAAACGTCACGTTGATCGTGTCGCCCGCGCTCAGGCTGTTGAGGATGCGCTTGAAGTTGGTTAAGCCGGTGTCCCAATCATCGGGCGTGGTGGTGTAAAGTGCTTCATCGTTCAGCGCGACGATGTGATCGCCGCTGCGTAAGCCGGCATCCAAACCCGTCCACGGCTGGCTGCCCGTCGGTTGGCTGCCATCGACGACCAGCGTCGGCGTGACCAGCGCGCCCAAGAATGTTTGCGAACGCCAGCCGATGCCCAACACAATATAGATGACGGCAAAGACGATGGCGATCACCGCGCTTGCCGCCACCACGATCATGCCCACGCGCTCAGCCAGCGCGTGCTGGCGTGATGTCCCTGCGGCACTGCTGTTTTCGCCTGCGATCAAGCGGTTGGTTTCGGCGCTCATACACCCTGCCTATGTTCACCAGCGTGATTATAGGTCGATTGTAACACGCAACCGTATTTTCGGTGCTTTGAGTTCGGTTTGAAAGCTGAAGGCGGAATTACGGCGTGGGATGGGATGGGGGTTGCAGGGGCGACCCATGAAATCGCCCCTAGTCAAAGCGTGTGATCGTGAAGGGAGAGCGCTTCCCGATCACGCGCACGGGACTTCCGTTCCGGTGGTGAGGCGGGCATCAGCAGGATAAGCTGCGCTTGCGCGCGACCGCGCGATCAGGCGTGCGCCGAGTGTCATCATGTGCTGTCCGACCCACGTCAGCATCGTATCGATCCGTGTGATCGCCGCGCCGTTACGGGGCTTGCGGGTGCCGGATGCGACCGGGCGGGCGTTACGCTGCGCTTCACGGACAAGCCGTTCTTGCTCAGCCTGACGAATGAGCTTGCGGCGATTCTGTTCGCCTTCGTAGGGATTGACCGTGAACATGAGTGCATTCCTTATCTGCTGGTTCGCTGTTCGTCGTTCGGAAAAATCATGCTGAATGATTAAATCCGTTTAACCATTCAACATTTATTGAATACGTCACTATCGTATGCAAGTTACGCTTTTGTGTCAAGAGGGTGCGTGCGTTTCTAATGTAAGTTATACGGTATAGACGCATATTGGTTACGCCGCTCACAAAAAATTCACGCTTACCACTTGCCGCTTGTGCGATAATGAAGATTGCGTGTTCACTAACTAACACGCGCACGCCCACATACAAGGTGGATGTAAACACACCATGATCGAAGCGCACGAATTAACGAAACTGTATGACGATTTTCTCGCGGTGGATCGTGTCTCGCTCCAGATTCCAGCGGGATCGGTGCTGGCGCTGTTGGGTCCCAACGGCGCGGGCAAAACCACCACTGTTCGCATGTTGACCTCGATCCTTGCGCCTTCGGGCGGGTGGGCGCGCATCGCGGGTTATGACGTGGTGCAACATCCGGAACAGGTGCGCGCGTCCGTCGGCGTGCTGACCGAGCAGCACGGCTTATATGAGCGCATGAAAGCGATTGAGTATCTCGACTTTTTCGGGCGCGTCTATCGGCTGGATGCGAAAACGCGCAAGCAGCGTTCGTTCGATCTGATGGAGCGCTTCGGCTTATCGTTTGCGTTGAGTAAGCAGTTGGGCGAATACTCCAAAGGTATGAAGCAGAAACTCGCACTGGTGCGCGCCATGCTCCATAACCCGCCCGTGCTGCTGCTCGACGAACCGACCAGCGCCATGGATCCGCAAAGCGCCAAGCTGGTGCGCGATGCGATTGTCGAACTGCAACGCGACGAACGCACCTTCCTGATCACCACGCACAATCTGAGCGAAGCCGAAGCGCTGGCGGATCGCATCGCCATCATTCGGCAGGGACGCATCATCGCGCAAGGCACATTCACCGAGCTGGCGCGGCGCTTTGTGGGCGATCCGCTGATGGAACTGCGCGTGCGCGGTGAACTCAATGGCTTGGCGCGCGACCTGAGCGAGATCGTCACGGTTGAGGACAGCGGCACGGACTGGCTGCGTTATCGCACGCCCGATCCCAACGCGATCAACCCGCTGCTGCTCAAACGTGTGCTAGGCTTGGGCGTCGATGTGGTCACACTCGCGCCGCTGACGCAAACACTCGAAGATGTGTATCTCGAAGTCGTTAAGGATGATGAAAACGGAGGCAATACCGGTGAGCATCTCCGCTGATAGTTTACAAGCGTCCGCATTAGGGACGACGCCCCTGCCGATGGCGCGGGCGCAAGGCTGGCGCGCCACCATGAGCAACGCGCTGATCATCACGCGGCGTGAAGTGCGCGATAGTTTCCGCGATTGGCGCATCATCGCGCCGATTGTCATCCTCACGTTCGCCTTTCCGTTTCTGGCGCAGTTCATCGCGGGACGCTTCACCGAATTTGTGACCGATTTCGGCGCGCAGATCATCGGTGAGCGCACGATCCCGTTTCTGCTGATGATCGTAGGCTTCTTCCCGATCTCGATCTCGCTGGTGATCGCGCTGGAAACGTTCGTCGGTGAAAAAGAACGGCGCAGCCTTGAGCCGTTGCTCAGCACGCCGCTGACCAACACCGAACTTTACATCGGCAAGACGCTGGCAGCGATGATCCCGCCGCTGGTCAGCAGTTATGGCGGCATGGCGGTGTATCTCGCGACGCTGGTGTTGGGTGATCTCGCGTGGCGACCACAGTTCATGCTAGTCGTACAAATCATCCTGCTGACCACGGTTCACGCGCTGGTCATGGTCACGGGCGCGGTGGTGGTCAGCAGCCAGACGACCAGCACGCGCGCGGCGAATCTGCTGGCGAGTTTCATCATCATCCCCATGACGCTGCTGATTCAGGGCGAAAGCGTGATCATGTTTCTCGCGCCCGACGCCGACTCCGCCAACGGCATCGGCGCGTTGTGGGCGATTTTCGCGGGTTTGATCGTTACGGTGGTGCTGCTGCTGCGTGTGGGCGGCAGCATCTTCAACCGCGAGGAATTGTTGGGGCGTTCGCTCGATGGCATTAATCTGCGCGCCACGTTCACTAAATTCTGGCGTCACATCCGCGCGGTGGATGCAAGCGGCACGCCCGCGCCCAACCTGTTCGCGTGGTATACGCGCGGGATGGCGTTAAGTCTGCGGCGGGTGGGCGCTGCCTTCTGGATCACGATCGGCATGTTTGTGACGGTGTTTATCGCGGGTGTGATCATCGGCGCGCTGCCCGGCTTCCAATTGGGCTTACCGCGCGACCTGCCCTTGAATGAGGTGGGTGATAATATCGGCGCTTACAGCGGCTTGATCTTCGGGCAAGGCAACCCTGTGATCGCCATTGCGTGGAATAACGGACGCATTCTGCTGGCGGCGGCGCTGCTGTCGATGTTCTCGTTCGGCATCGCCGCGCTGATCCTCACGCCGCTGGTGTATGGCGTGTTAGGCTTCACCCTGATGCAGGTAATTGGGGCGGGCTACGATCCGTCGTTCTTCATCCCCGCCATTTTGACGCACGGGATTATCGAGATTCCCGTGATCGTGATCGCCACCGCGACGGCGCTCAAGTTCGGCGCGTCGATCACCAAGCCGCCAGCGGGTCAAACCGTCGGTCATGCGTGGTCGCTGGCGTTTGCCGACACGATCAAGATTGGCGTGGGCATTGTGGTGCCGGGCTTGATCATCGCGGCGGCACTCGAAGCTTATGTCACGCCGATCATGGTGCGCTTGGTCTTGGGTGGGTGAAGGGTGACGTGATGAGGGCGCAGCAAGTTTAAGGATTTTTTTACCCCACCCCCCGTCCCCCTCCCCGAATTCGGAGA
>JBGSRB010000415.1:0-8133 GCA_041737735.1 Anaerolineae bacterium
GCCCGGCTTGGTGTATGACAACGACCGCGTGACGATCTATTGGTCGTGGTTCGCACGCACGCTCGAAGATATGCAGCAGCATCTCGATAACGCCGTGTATACGGTCACGCTCAACACCGCGCCGCTGCCCATGACGACGCGCAGCGAACCCGTGCTGCGGGATGGCGATTACTGGGTGTTCTACACAGCGACGGTGGGCAACCTGCGCCCCGGTCATTATGAAGTCGGCTCGCTGGTCACATGGAATCAAACGATCAGCGATGGTTACGCCGAGTTCGGACCCGGCACGGTCAACACGCGCCAAAGCGGCATCTGCAACTTTGATGTGCGTCCGAATCCCAACGGCGTGAGCGTGGCGCACACGGGCATGTATGTGCCGACCGATTACCCGGTGCATGATATTCTGACCGACGACGGAGTGAATAACCCGCCGCCGCCGCCCGCGCAGTAATCGTTATGTCAATGCTGGTTGCTGATGCCGCCGCACTGCTTGATCTGGCGATCACGCCGGATCAAGCGGCGGCGTTCGCGCGCTATCACGAGCTACTGATCGCGGGCAACGCGCAGGCGAATCTGACCGCGATCATCGATGATGAAGGCGTGCGCGTGCGCCACTTTCTCGATTCGCTCACGGTGTTGAAGGTGGTCGAATTGGCGGCGGGCGCGCGCGTGATCGATGTGGGCGCGGGCGCAGGCTTTCCGGGGCTGCCAATTGCGATCATGCGTCCTGATGTGCGTGTGACGCTGCTCGAAGCGACGGGTAAAAAAGTCGTGTTCATGCGTGAAGTAATCGCGGAACTGGGCTTGTCCAACTGCGACGCTGTGCATCTGCGTGCGGAAGATGCGGGTCACGACGACGGCAAGCGCGCCAAATATGATCTAGTGGTGGCGCGGGCGGTGGCACGGTTGCCCGCGCTGCTGGAATATCTGCTGCCGCTGGCGAAGATCGGCGGAGTCTGCGCCGCCATGAAGGGATCGAGCGCGCACGCTGAAGCTGATGCTGCCGCCCGCGCCTTAAGCGTATTGGGCGGTGTGCTGACGCGCATCGACTCGTTCGATCTGCCCAACGTGACCGAGCCGCATCACATCATCATCGTGACCAAAGCCGCGCACACGCCCACCGTCTACCCGCGCCAAGCGGGAACACCCACCCGTAAGCCCCTGTGATCAGCGCCAGCATTTTCACGCCGCAGCCGTATGACTTCGCGCTGACGGCGCGCGCCAGCCGCTTTTTATACGTCATGGGTGAAGTGACACCGGCGGGCGCGTTTCGCCGCGTGATCCGCGTGGGGGATGCGCTGGCGCTGGTGGAATGGCGTCAGCATCGGCTGTTAGAGGATCACATCGAAGCGCGCGTGTTAACGCACACGGGCGCGCTGGATGCGGGCGCATTCGCGCGCAAAGCGACGCGCGTGATCCACGCCCACGCCGCAGCGCGCCTCACGCCGTTTTACTTGAACGCACCGCCGGAATTCGACGCGACCATCGAACCGTTGTTTGGCTTGACGCATTTTCAAGCCGACAGCATGTTTGAAGCGCTGGCGCTGACGATCATCGAGCAGCAGATCGCGCTGACAATGGCGCAAGCCGCCGAACACTGGTTGCTGGCGACCTATGGCGACGCGATCACGCATGAGGGCGCGACTTACTACGCTTTCCCGACGCCACAGCGGATCGCCGTGCTGACTGAACGCGACCTCACGCCGCTGAAAATCACGTTTCGCCGGATGCGTGTGCTGATCGCTATCGCGCAGGCAGTCGCGGCGGGTACGCTCGATCTCGAAGGGCTGCGCGATCTGCCGCTGGCACAGGCGCAATCCGCTCTTATGGCATTGCATGGCGTGGGCGCGTGGACAGCAGCATGGGCGAATATCCGCGGCACGGGGGCATATCCCTATTGTTCGAGTGCTGATGTCGCGCTGCGCGCCGCCGTCAACCGGTATTTCTACGATGCGAAGGGGCGCGCCTCACGCGCCGATACGGATGCCCTGTTCGCACGCGCGGGTGATCACGCAGGGGTGGCGGCGTTCTATGTGCTGGCGCGCTATGAGTTCGATCAGAAGCAGAAATAAAGCGGGGAAGCACAACGGGTATGGGGAAGGGCAGCCATGCCCCCCATACCCGTTGCTGTGTGTCGTGCGTTGTAGTACCCTACGGCACGATTGCCGCGATCACCGCCGCGCGATCCGTCAGCGCGGTGATCAGGAAGGGCAGAATGCCCACGATCACCGTTCCCGCGAACGCGAGATAAACCGCAAAGCGCAGATACGGCAGCGCGCCCGGTGCTTCTGATCCTTCGGCGTCGTCGGTCAAGAACATGTTGACGACCACGCGAATGTAATAGAACGCGCTGACGACGCTGGTCAGCACGCCGATGATCGCCAGCGGAATCAAGTTCGCTTCGACGGTCACTTGGAACACAAACCACTTGCCGATGAAGCCGCTGGTCAGCGGGATGCCCGTCAAGCTGAGCATGAACACGCTCATCATCACGACCAGCAGCGGGTGTGTTTTCCACAAGCCTTTGAAGTCGTCGAGCGTCGTCCCCGTGCCGTCGTCTTTCTCGATGGCGATGGCGATGGCGAACGCGCCCAGGTTGGTGAAGGCATACGCCAGCAGATAGACCAGCGCCGCGCGCACCGCCGTATCTTCAAGTCCGGGGGTGCCGCCCGCCGCCAGCGCCATCATGATGTAGCCCGCGTGCGCGATCGACGAATACGCCAGCATCCGCTTGATGTTGGTCTGCGAAATGGCGACCAGATTCCCCAAAATCAGGGTTGCCGCCGCCAGCAGCCACGTGATCGTTTGCCACGCCGCGACGAACGTATCGTTAATCAGCAGCACGTGCATGGGCAAGCCCACGAACAAAATGCGGATCAGCGCGGCGAACGCGCCCACCTTCGCGCCCACACTCATGAACGCGGTCACGGGCGTCGGCGCGCCTTCGTAGACGTCGGGCGTCCACATGTGGAACGGCACAATGCCCGCTTTGAAGCCCAAGCCGACCAGCATCAAACCGACGCCGAGCAGCAGCAAAATCACCGAGGGTCCTTCCGGCGTGAATAGGAATTGCATCGTTGTGGCGATTTCGGGCAGGCTGGTCGTCCCGGTTGCGCCGTAGACCAGCGCCGCGCCATAGACGAAGAACGCCGACGCGAACGCGCCCAAGATGAAATACTTCAAGCCGGCTTCTTCCGACTTAAGATCGGGCGAGCGCAGCGCCGCCAGCACATACAGCGGGATGCTGAGCAGTTCGAGCGCGACGAACACCACAATGATGTCGTTCGCGCCCGCCATGAACATCACGCCGACCACCGAGAACAGGAACAGCGAATAGAACTCGCCGCGTTCGGTGTCGGTGCGGCGCAGATATTCCACGCTCATCAGCACGCCGATGATCGCGCTGACCAAAATGATCACGTTCAGCACCGCCGTGAAGCTGTCGGCGCGGAACATGCCCATCAGCGCATCGCCTGATCCGTTGAGCAGGAACAGGTTCGCCACGAAAGCGAACCCTAACCCGCCGAGCGTCAGCCACGCCGTGATTTCCTTGCGTGTGATGAACAGATCAACCAGCAGCAGGATCGTCGCCCACGTCGCCAACGCGATGGCGGGCAGCAGCGCCGCTAGATTGAGTTCCTCAAACGTTGGGATATTGAACATTCGTCACATCCCCCGTTACGGTACTGCTTGAACGATGGTCGGCAGCGCAGTACTCACCTGCGTCACCAGTTCGGCAACGCTGGCGTCCATCGTGGCGAAGAAAGGCGCGGGTTGCAAGCCGATCCAGAACACCATGATCACAATCGGGATCAGCGCTGCCAGTTCGTTCCAGCGCAGCGGCTCAAGATTGCGATTTTCCTCTTTATCCAGTTCGCCCATATACACGCGCTGGAACATATAGAGCATGTAGACCGCCGCCAAGATCACGCCGATGGTGGCGAACATGGTATAGAAGAAGCCCAAAACTTCACTACCCATCGCGCCGAGCAAAATCGTGAACTCGCCCACGAAGCCATTCAGACCGGGCAAGCCCATGCTGCTGAGCGTGATGATCAGGCTGATGCCGCCGAACAAGGGCAGCGCTTTCCAGATGCCACCGAACGCGCCAATATCTTTGGTGTGGCGGCGCTCATACAGCATACCCACGAGCAAGAACAAGCCGCCCGTGCTGATGCCGTGATTGACCATTTGCAGAATGCCGCCTTGAATGCCTTGCGCGTTGAGCGCGAAAATGCCCAACACCACAAAACCCAAGTGGCTGACCGATGAATAGGCGACCAGCTTCTTGACATCCGTTTGCGCGTAGCTGACCCACGCGCCATAGATGATGCCGATCACGGCGAACACGCCGATCACGGGCGCCCAACCGACACTCGCTTCCGGGAACATCGGCAGGTTGAAGCGCACGAAGCCATACGTACCCATTTTCAGCAGCACGCCCGCCAGAATTACCGATCCGGCGGTGGGTGCTTGCAAGTGCGCGTCGGGCAGCCAGCTATGCAACGGCCTGATCGGCACTTTGATGGCGAAGGCGATGAAGAAGCCTAAGAATAGGAACGATTGCGTGCTGAACAAGCCATCATAGAAGAAGTTGATCGTGCCGTTCTGCACCCCGGCGATGATCTCCGGGACGGCGAATGTTCCCGCTTGCGAGCCGACGTATAGAATCGCCAGCAGCATGAGCAGCGAACCCGCCATCGTGTAAAGGAAGAACTTCACGGCGGCGTAGATGCGCTTCTCCGAACCCCAGATGCCGATGAGGAAATACATCGGGATCAGCGTGACTTCCCAGAAGATGTAGAAGATCACGAGGTCTTGCACCACGAACACGCCGATCATCGCCCATTCGAGCAGCAGCATGAACAGGTAGTAGTATTTCAAGCGTCCGCGTTCTTCGATCACATGCGCGCTGAACGAGATCAGAATCGCAATCGGCATGATGAACGTGGACAATAAGACCATCAGCAGGCTTAAGCCGTCGATGCCCACGTAGTAGCTGATGCCGTAAGTCGGCAACCAGTCCCAACGCTGCACGAATTGCAAGCCCGGCTCGGCGTGGTCAAAGCCGATCCACAGCAGCAGCGACGCCAAAAAGGTCACGATGCTGGTGCCTAACGCCGTCCATTTGATGTTTTCCGACTGCGTTTTTTCGTTCATGAACAGCAATATGGTGAACCCCACCAGCGGCAGGAATAACACCAAGGTGATGAGTGAAAAGCCCGTTGCTTCCATTTTTTGTCACTCCGCCTTGAGTTCTCAGCCGCCGTTACCGATGAGCGGCAGCACAAGCACAATAATCACGACGACCACGCCCAACAGCAGGCTGATCGCATATACACGTACATAACCCGTTTGCGCTTGACGCAGCCCACCACTGAGCCAGCGCGCCAAGCGTCCCACACCATTGACCATCCAATCGATCACGCCTTGATCGACCGGCTTGCTGAGCAGTTCGCCCATCGTGTTGAAGCCGCGTGCGATCACGCGCTCGTGCATGTAATCATGCCAGAAGTTCCAATCGAGCGTGTCCGCCAGAAACTTCGACGCGCGATTAAACGGATTCTCGATGAAACGGAAGTAGGTTTCGTCCCAGTACAAACGCGCGTTGGCGAGATTCCACAGCAACCCTGTTTCCGGCTGCACTTGCAGCGGATCACGGTTGCGGCGCACGATGGCTTTGTTGCCGCCGTAGATGCGCCCCGCCAAAATGATCGCGGCGATGGCTAACGCTAAAGCGCCGAGCGCGATCAGCGGTTGGAACGACGCCGCGTGCGCGTGCAGCACACTTTGTTCGAGCCAGTCGGTGAAGCGATGTGCGCCGAAAATGCCATCCAAGCCGAGAACGCCCGTCGGCGTGTTGATGAAGCCAATCGTCAGGCTGAAGAACGCCAGCACGATCAGCGGGATCAGCATGAGCA
Source organism: Anaerolineae bacterium (assembly GCA_041737735.1). Lineage (GTDB taxonomy): Bacteria > Chloroflexota > Anaerolineae > Aggregatilineales > Phototrophicaceae > Flexifilum. The sequence continues at coordinate 5,922 of JBGSRB010000415.1, forward strand.
GGCTGCTTTCGGGGGCGTTTTCCGCCGCCGGGGTGCGCGGTGATCCGTGAAAGACCATGACCACCTGCCGCCACATATAGAACGCCGTGAAGCCCGCCGCCAGCAGCAGACCGCCAAAGGCGACGAAGCCGCCTAAGTTGCCGTCGAAGATGCCGACCAGCCACGCATCCGCCAGAATTTCGTCTTTCGACCAGAAGCCCGCCAACGGGAAGATGCCCGCCAGCGCCAGCGTGCCGATCACATACGTCCAGTAGGTGACGGGCATCCGTGCGCGCAAGCCGCCCATGTTCCGCATATCCTGCGGATCAAAGTCGTCGGCTTCCTGACCCGATGCTTCGTCGTGATGCTCGACTTCCTCGTGATGCTCCATGTCGAAATCGGCGGGATGTTCGCCCGTGTCGTGTCCGTGCGCGTGGTGATGTCCGTGTTCGACACCGTGGATCACCGATCCGCTGCCCAAGAACAACAGCGCTTTGAAGAAAGCGTGCGTCACGAGGTGGAACACCGCCGCGCTGTACGCGCCCACGCCGACCGCCGCCACCATGAAGCCCAGTTGCGACACCGTGCTATATGCCAGCACGCGCTTGATGTCCCACTGACCGACGGCGATAAAGCCCGCCACCAGCGCGGTACTCGTGCCGACCAGCGCGACGATCAGCGAGGTCAGCGGCGCTTCGTAAAAGAATACGTTCGCGCGCACCATCATGTAGACGCCCGCCGTGACCATCGTCGCGGCGTGGATCAACGCGCTGACGGGCGTCGGACCTGCCATCGCGTCGGGCAACCACACGAACAGCGGAATCTGCGCCGATTTACCCGTCGCGCCGATCAGCATGAAGATCGTGATCAGCGTGATCACCGTGCCGATGGGCAGCGTCAGCGCTCCAATTTCGATCTCACGGTCTTCCGCGATAAAGCGTTCCGCCTGCCCGAAGATGCCTAAATCAGCGGTGGCGATGTGCGCGTTATCGACGTACACCTCATCATCCACGGTGATGGTGTTCGTGCCTTCGGCTGCCAGCTCACCCGGCTTGTAAAAGTCGAGCGTGCCGAACGTCCAGAAGGCGAGGAAGATCGCCATCAACACGCCAAAGTCACCGATGCGGTTGACGATGAACGCCTTGCGCGCGGCGTTGCTGTTCTTCCAGCCGACGCCGTTGGCTTTGTCCCACCAGAAGCCGATCAGCAGGAAGGAACACAAGCCCACGCCTTCCCACCCGACGAACATCATGAGCAGGTTGTTGCCCGTGACCAAGATGAGCATGAAGGCGAGGAACATGTTCAGGTAGGCGAAGAAGCGCGGGAAGCGCTCGTCACCGTGCATGTAGCCCATCGCATACACGTGGATCAGCGAACCGACGCCGGTCACCACTAGCATCATGGTTACGCTCAGCGTATCAACGCGCATCTGCCACGGGATGTTGACTTCAGTTCCCCCGAGGCGAATCCAGCCATCCAGCAGGAACGGATCAATGATTGCCGCCTGATAGTTGGTGCTGCTCAAAGAGCTGTACAGCAGCACCGCGATCAGGAACGATAAGCCCGCCGCGATCGTGCCGACGGTTCCCGCGCCGCGTTCGCCCAAGCGCCAGCCCCAGATCATGTTGATGAAGGCGCCCAACGCGGGGATCAGGATGATTAAGGGTACAAGCTGTGGATAATTTTCCATAGTGATCCTCTAATGCGAAGCGCCGCGCGCTACCCTCTCATTTGCTGCAAAGCGTCGATGTCGATGCTGCGTTTGCTGCGGAAAATGGCGACGATCAGCGCCAAGCCGACCGCGACTTCCGCCGCCGCCACCGTGATGATGAAGAAGGCGAAAATATGCCCCGATTCGCTGCCCCACTGTCGCGCGAACGCCGCCAGCGCTAAATTGGTGGCGTTGAGCATGAGTTCCACCGACATGAACACGAGAATCGCGTTACGGCGGCGCACCACACCCAGCACCCCCAGTATGAACAGCACCATACTGAGCAGGACGAAGCTTTCCGTTTGCACCATAAGTCGTGAGTCCTTCCTGTGTGCGGCGGCTAGTCGCCCGCGCTCTCTTGTTTAGGCGGAAGTTGGGCTGCATCGCTTGCTTGCGTGCTGACATCCTGCCCGACCTGCGCGCCGATCACGTTGATCAGCGGGCGGCTGACGCGGCGGCGACCCCCGGCGTTTGGCACAGGCATCGTTGCCCGTTCGACTTCGCGGCGCGTCAGCATAATCG
>JBGSRB010000419.1:0-2038 GCA_041737735.1 Anaerolineae bacterium
TTGGGGTTCTTCTGGAAGAATGCACAGGGGATGCTCTCCAGCTTGCCGGGCATACAGCGGCTCAAACCTTGGGGCATCATGCTGGTTTTGCAGTGCGTTGTGGTAGTCGCTGTCGTCGTTGGAGCAGCAACTACCATCAGCATTGCCGCAGACGATCTCATCACCCAAGCACTCACTGCGTCGGACGAAGGTAGCGCGCGCGCGGCACTCGCTGATGCTGAAATCCTAGGGGCTGATGTTTCGGTTCCCTTGGAACGTGAACTCATGCAGGCTTTGGATACGCCGAATACGACCACGAACGATGAACAGGCAATACGGCTCGCGCGTCTATACGCAGCTTACGCATCCGAGGAGATGAGGCGAGTCACGGTTGGGGACATTGACACCAACTTGCGCGATCTCGTCGGACCTCAAACTTATGCCGAAACGCAGCGCTTGATGCAGGTGTTGGCACAACTTGATCCGCTGCATACCGGTGCTATCGCGCGTGAATTCTATGATCGCGCAATCGCAGAATTCGTCGCACAACCTCCCCAGACGCCGCTGGCACTGGCGCATATCAATGCAATCTTCGCGGTCAACGGACAAATCAGCACCGGAATAAGTGACGCGGAGATCAGTTATGCCTATCTGCTGCATGGACAGGCGCTAGAGACTACTGATCCTTCGTCTGCCTTGAATGATTATCGTCAAGCAATCACAGTCTATGCTGATAATCTTGAGGCTTATTATGTGTTAGCGTCGGGTTTGTTGGTTGAAGTGGAATTTGACCCGGCAAGCCCAATCGAATTAACAACCGAGCATAGGGCATCCCTGAATGAAGCTGTTCGTGTTGCGGCAACCGGACAGGCGCGTATCGCGCCCAATTTTTGCCGTGGAGATCAAGATTTGACCAACGCAGCGACATTTCAGCACAGTTGGTACTGTTTTTTGCTGATGACCACTGAGGGCGGCGCGCGCTTTCTGCGAAGCGGTGCAGATGACACGACCAGCACAATTATCGGTTTGCTGCAACCAGCCATAGGCTTAGCTGAGGAAAATAACCATTTTGGCGCTGGATATTCAACCGCTGAAGCGTATTACTGGTTGGCACGGGCGACGGAACCCGATCCGCTGACAGCGGAGGGGCGAGAACTTTATTGCAACATCATTCGACAGCTTGATCGTGCGCGTCCACGTCATGTGGGCTGGTTGCAATATGCAAACCAGCGGTTGAACGGTATTCAGTGTATACCCTGATGAGCAGGTACTGCCCAACTAAACAGCTGATAATTCGCGCTTGACCGCGCATGACCTTGCCACAAAAATGGGGTGCTTATAGGATCAAGCTTGGATAATTCCACAGTGCGACACGTGCGTTTCAAGCTGCCGTGCAAACCAGCCCGCCCTGTAGTGTCACCGCCGCTCATGCCGATTTAGGCTTAGCACTGGTTAACCTTCACAATTAGAGGATGAGGTAGAACGCCCCTTCCCCATAAAACAGGGTCATGCCATCGAAAAACGCGGCAGTCGATTGACCAGACCCGCGACAGCGGTAACCCGCCTCCCGTGTTGGCGGCGGTGATTGCGGTCGGTGGCGGTGAGACTTTGAAAGCGCCGGACTTGCCCAATGGTCTGTTCGACGATGATGCGAAACTGCGAAAAAGCACGGTTGTAGATCACATCCTCCGGGGGACGGACTTGGTCACGTGGCTTGCGGCGCGGCGCAAACCCATAGCGGCGCATTTTCGCCAGCTTCAAATACGCCAGATCGCGCCGCCCACGCCCAAGTCATCCGGCAAGCGTTCCAACAAGCCACTTTGCTCCAACAACCTGATATCGGCGGTGGGACCCGGCACACTAGCCGACACATCCACAATGCGTCCGGTGTCGCTGTCGACGGCGATCTGGCTTTTGAGCGTGTGCTGCTTCTTCTTGCCCGAATAATGGCTGTCATCATGGGGTGGACGCTGCACGCGCTGCTCAAAACTGTCGACAATGACCGTCAATTCAGGGATGTTATGCAGCAAGTCGGGCAGGTGGCGACGGCGCTTCTTAC
>JBGSRB010000436.1:0-3070 GCA_041737735.1 Anaerolineae bacterium
AAATGATCAGCAGCACCACGCCTTCAATGGCATGATCGCTCCAACCGAGCGCGGTCAAGCCGAGCGCGCGCGCCATATTCTGCATCAGGTCATACACGGGCGGCACCATGCCAAACGCATTGACCAGCCCCATAAACGCCAGCGCGATCAGCAGAAAAGCGTGATCCCAGCGCTGAAAGTGCGCGTCAGGCTGAACCAGTTCGGCGCCGGGCGTTCGCACAAACAAGCCAACGTTCTCATGCGGACACGCCCGCGCGCAGTCTAAACACAGAATGCAATCGATGTTGCTTTTAATCTGCGGGGCGAACAACGCCGTGCCACATCCCGGCGTTCCGCGTTGATCATGTGTGTGCTGCTTGACGGGCGCGCCCTTCACGTCGATCTGATCGATCAAAATCACGGGTTGTTGACTATACGAACCGTTCAAGCATTCCTTGCCCACGCACGTGCGGCACACCTGCGGATCATGCACGCCGATCTGCGTGGGCGAAATGGTCGAGTAGACAAAGTTAAACGCCCCCAACGGACACACATACTTGCAAAACGGCGATCCGCTGAAGAAGGCTTCGAGCGTGAACGCGCCCACGAAATACGCGACGATCACCCACGCGGTCAGCGCCGGACTCGACCACATATCCAGCCACTCGTACAGGAAGAACAGCGCCAACAGCGTGATCAGCGCCACCCATTTATTGCGTAACCAGCGCGGAAATGCGCGCGCGTTCAGGCTGAAGCGTTTCGCCAGTGTGCGCGGCATCGTGAACGGACACGCCATGCAAAACAGATTGCCCATCAGCAGCAGCGCCACGATCACCAAGCCGCGATAATGCACCCACGGCACGAGCGTCGCTAGATTGCGCGCGGGTTCGTTTACGCCCGTGAAGCCATCGTAAATCAGCAGTGCGGCGATCAATAACAGGGGAATTTGCAGCGTCAACCGTCCCCAATGCCAGCGCAGCAGCCGCCCAATCACGGGCAAGCGCAGCAGATCACCCGCGCGCGGCGGACGATACAGCGTGTCCGGATTCACGACGACCGCACCAGCAGATCAACCCGCTGCGTAATCGTTGTCCCGTCGGGCAGAGTGGCGGTGGCGATCACGAACCAATCGCCGCCCATCGACCACACGAACGGGATCACAGCGACGCCCTGTTCGTCGGTCACGCCTTCAGCGTCAACGGGCATCATCCCCGCGTGATTCATGTCGCCGCGCACGCTGATGGTCGCGCTCGGAACGGGGTCACCGTTCGCGTCGGTCAGCGTGATCAGCAGCAGCGTGTCGTCGTCCAAAGTGGGCGCTTCCGGATCGATGTGGATGGCGAGAACATAATCATGTTGAGTCGGTGTCGGCGTCGCCTGCGCGGACTCACGGCAGCCCGCCAGCACGATTAGCGCCAGCGCCGCCAACATCACGGTAAATTTAGTCATGAGCCTTCCCATAAAATGATGGACATCTTGCTCAGATCATGGCATGATTTTTGCCATTACTCGCGCGTGTAAATCTCGCTTCAGGAAGTGAACTTGATGACGCCCGCAGCATTGGTCACAGTGCGACTCGCCGCCCCATCCGACGCCGGCGCCATCGCCCGCATTTACAATCAAGGCATCGAGCAGCGCATAGCCACCTTTGAAACCCGTTTACGCACCCCCGCCGATCTTGCATCGTGGTTTAACGATCCGCAGCATCCGCTGCTGGTTGCCCAAATCGAAGGCAGCATCGCGGGTTGGATCGCCGCTTCCAGCTATCGCCCGCGCGAATGCTATGCGGGGATCGCGGAGTTTTCCGTTTACATTGACGCTGATCAGCACGGCAAAGGCATCGGCAGCAGCTTGATGCAAGCGTTCATTCCGGCGTGCGAAGCGGCGGGCTTGTGGAAACTGCTATCGCGCGTCTTCGTTGAAAACCTAGCATCGCGCGCGCTGTGCCACAAATTCGGCTTTCGTGAGGTGGGCATCTATGAAAAACATGCTCGCCTTGATGGGGTGTGGCGCGATGTCGTCATTGTCGAGCGTTTGCTGACGGCGAACCTCTAACCCGCCCGTGATCAGCGATCCCTTTTTATTTCGCCTCACTTTGTGTCATAATGCACATTCAATCCTAACCCATTCAAGCGCACTAGGGGTAGCCTTTTATGACCAATGAAACGCGAACGCTGATCGCTGCGTTTTTCCTGATGGCGGCGCTGCTGCTGGCTTTACCGCTGGCGGCGGATGCCGCGCCCATTCTCGATTGGTGGGGCGTGCTGGTGCTGACGGTGGTCGGCACGCTGCTGCTGGTTGCCAACAGCTTCGACTTCACGCGCATGACGGCGGCGGGCGCTGATATTGCCCCACGTGAAACCTCACCCGTCGCCGCCACTCTGCCTGTAACGATCTCGGTGCCGATGTCGAGCAGTCGCGATGTCATCGCGCCCATCGCGCCCCCACTGCCGTTTGAGGAACCTGAAGCCATCGCGGAGTCGCCCGACGAACGCACCACCCATCCCTTGCGCGAAACTCACGAGCGCGCCAACGAACCCGAACCTGTCGAGGGCGATGAGGAACCGGAAAGCGAAGCTGGCACAGAAATGCCCGCCGTTCCCGCTGATCCCACCGAGACGGTGGTTCAGGGCATGACCGCCGCGCCTGTGATGCCCGGAACCGATCGCGCTGATGACGTGGCGGAAGTGCTGGAAGACAGCGAAGAGGTCAATGAGCAGGTGGTGGAAGTAGCGGAAGAAGCCGCCGACGCCCCCGACACCGACGACGCGCCGCCGCAGTCGTTTGTCGAACCCGACGACCTGACGCGCATCATCGGTATTGGACCCAAGTCGCGCGATGCGCTAGTAGCGGCGGGCATCGACACGTTCACCAAGCTCGCCGCGTCCAACATGGATACGATCACGGCGGCGTTGAATGCAGCCAACGTGCGGATTGTGGGCAGCGCTGACACGTGGGTCAGACAGGCGGATTTTGCCTCACGCGGTGAATGGGACAGCTTGAACGATTACGTCGCGCAAGCTCGCTCCGGCGAAAGCGGCGACTAAGCCAGCGTTGACGCCCCGATCATGGTGAGCCTAGCCCGTCGTCG
>JBGSRB010000442.1:0-7170 GCA_041737735.1 Anaerolineae bacterium
TATGCCACCAACGTGCCGCCGGCTGATCCTGATGCGCCCGCGCTCAATAGTGATTGGCAGTTCATCGGTGATTTCATCGGCGTCGAACTCGACAGCGCCGACGACTTCTTCCGCTTCTTCCCCAATGTGCCGAATTTCCTCAACAGCTTCTTCGACACCGCGCAGGGATCATCATTCGCACCTAACTTGTTCGGCAACCTGCCCGCTGAAGCGCTCGACTACATGATCGCGCGGCAGCCCGATCTGCTCGATCTGTTGCAAATCGAAGTGCTGCAACTGCTCAACGCCGATGTCATCGCTGGCTTGCCCGAACCGGTGCAAGAACGCATCATCAGCGGCGGCACGCCGTTCGTCCCCACATCAACCGTTACACGGCTCGACGGCAGTCCTAGCCTTAACATCACGGTGTTCAAAACCCGCGATGCCAACAACGTCGAAGCCTATCACATTGTGGAAGATGCGCTGAGCGCGATTGTCGCCGGACGCGAAGGCATCACCTTTGACGTGGCATTCGAGCAAGCCAGCTTCGTCGAAGAATCGATCACGGGTGTCGCGCGCGAAGGTGGCATGGGCGCATTGTTCGCCGTGATCGTCATTCTCGTGTTCCTCAGCAGCGGCAGATGGTCACGTCGCCCGCGCACCATCGTCGGCGCGGTGCTAACGGCGCTGTTCATCGGCATTCTGTTGGCGCTCACTGCCAGCACTGCCAACGCAGCGGGTGTGTCGCTCGATCAAGCGTTTGAACAGGTCGATGTGGTCGCGCGCGTCTGGCTGATCATCGGGATTGTGGCGGGCTTATTGGTGATCGCCTATCCGGGCAATCTGCCCTATCCGGCGTGGCGCAGCACAATCGTGACGGCGGTCAGCATTCCGCTGTCGGTGCTGGCGGCATTGGCGTTGATGCGCTGGCTGCCCGGCACGGTCAACAGCTTCTTGATTGGCGGCGCGGAAAGCTCGCCCTTGATCGCGTTCATCTTGCGTCTATTTCCTGAAAGCATCACGCTGAACATCATGACCCTATCCGGCTTGACGGTCGCGGTCGGGCGCATGGTGGACGACTCGATTGTGGTGTTCGAGAACATCTTCCGCCAAGTGCAGGCGGGCATGGACAAGCGCCAAGCCATCATCTCAGGCGCGCGCGATGTCTCGCAGGCGATCTTCACCGCCACCGTCATCACCGTGATTGTGTTCCTGCCGTTGGGCTTAACGGGCGGCTTGATCGGTGAGTTCTTCCTGCCGTTCGGGTTAGCGGTTACGTACTCGCTGCTGTCATCGTTCGTGGTGGCGATCACGGTTGTGCCAGTGCTGGCATATCTGCTGCTTGACCCGCGCGAGATCGCCGCTGAAGCAGAAGGACGCCTCGAAAAAACCTATCTGCCCGTGCTGCGGTGGGCATTAGCCAACACGCGCAATAAAGTGTTGGTGCTGTTGTTCGCCGTCGGATCGCTGGTGCTAGGTGGCGCACTGTTGGGAACGCGCCCCCAAGCCTTCTTGCCCGCGTTTGGCGAACCACAGATTACCGCCAATGTGAGTCTGCCCGCTGGCACACCCATCATTGAAACGAACGAATTGGTCAGCGCGTTTGAGGATTTCTTGGCGACACTGCCGAGTGAGCAAGTCGAAGGCGTCGCCACCACCATTGGCGGCGGTGCCGGTTTGGAAAGCCTGATCTTCGGCGGTTCGGGCGTGGAAGAAAACGCCGCACAGATCAGCATCATGGTGAGCAATCAAGAACTACTCAACACACTCGCGCCGACGATCCGCGTGGAAGCCGAGCGCATCTTCGGTGAGGAGAATGTGCGCGTATCGGCGGCATCGCTGAGCGAACAGGGCTTTGGCGGTTTCGCGCTGGTCTTGGCGGGTCCGCAAGCCGAGTTGGAAGCACTCAACGAGCGGGTGATCGAAACACTCAACGGCGTGTCAGGCATCGCCAACGCCTCCAGCACCTTGGAACAGGTGGGCGCAGGCGGCACGGCGCAGACCTTTATCGTCATCGATGGCGTGAGCGCGGTGCGCTTCACGGCGGAACTCGAAAGCAGCGACACGCTCGGCGTGACCAATCGCGCGATCACCGCCGTGCAAAGCCTGCCTAATCTGCCCGCCGATGTCAGCATCTCGGAAGGTTTCGAGACGCGCCAACAAACGGAAGGCTTCGCCAGCCTTGCCGCCGCGATGGTCATCGCCATTGTGATTATCGTGTTCATCCTGATCGTGTCGTTCGGCTCGCCCGTGCATTGGCTGACGATCATCTTTAGCATCGTCATCGCGCCCGTCGGCGCGGCGATCCTGCTCACGCTGACAGATCGCGTTCTCGGTATCAGCGCGATGATCGGCTTACTCATGCTGATCGGCTTGGTGGTGACCAACGCCGTCGTGTTGATCGACCGCGTGTTGGCGAATCAGCGCGAACGCGGCATGAACACCTACGATGCGTTGGTCGAAGCGGGCGGGCGACGCTTACGCCCGATCCTCATGACGGCGCTGGCGACGATCTTCGCGCTGGTTCCGCTGGCGATTGGCTTGAGCGAGGGCGCGATCATCGCGTCGGAACTCGGCACAGTGGTGATCGGCGGGTTGGTCAGCAGCACGCTGCTCACGCTGATCGTCGTGCCTGTGGCATATAGTCTGCTTGAGGGTTCGGGTGAGAAGCGCGCGGCGCGGGTGACGGCGAAGAATGCCGCTGCTGCCGCCGAAAGCGGAGATTAACCCACTAACCTAACGTTGCAGGGGTGGAGCTGTGCTCCACCCCTGCAATCACAATGATCATTAGCCCCAATTGCGCGCTTGCATCCCCACAATTGCATCAATCCGCGCGAGTTCTTCAGCACTGAACGCCAGATTATCCAGCGCCGCGACGTTATCTTCCACCTGCTTAACGCTGCTCGCGCCGATCAGCGCCGAAGTCATGCCCGGATGCCGCAGCACCCATGCAATCGCCATCTGCGCCAGCGATTGCCCGCGTTCCTGCGCGATGCTGTTCAATTGACGGGCTTTGTCCACCGCCGCATCGGTCACATGTTCCGGTCGCAAAAAGCCGTGCGCCTTCGACGCGCGCGATCCGTCGGGGATGCTGTCTCCGAGATACTTGTTGGTCAGCAAGCCCTGTGCCAGCGGCGAAAACGCGATGCACCCCATGCCGGTTTCGTCGAGCGCGCCGAGCAAGTCCGGCTCGATCCAGCGGTTGAGCATGTGATACACGGGTTGATGGATCAAGCATGGTGTTCCCAGTTCACGCAGGATACGCGCGGCTTCGCGGGTTTGTGCCGCTTCATACGACGAAATGCCCGCATACAACGCTTTGCCCTGCCGCACCGCGTGATCGAGCGCCATCATGGTTTCTTCCAGCGGCGTTTCGGGATCAAAGCGGTGGCTGTAGAAAATATCGACATAATCCAAGCCCATGCGCTTGAGGCTTTGATCGAGACTCCCTAGCAGATATTTACGCGATCCCCACTCGCCGTAGGGACCCGCCCACATGTAATAACCCGCCTTGGTCGAGATGATCAACTCGTCGCGGTAACGGGCTAAATCCTGCGCGAAGATCACGCCGAAGTTTTCTTCCGCGCTGCCCGCCGGGGGACCATAATTGTTGGCGAGATCAAAATGGGTGATACCCAGATCAAACGCGCGGTGGATCATGGCGCGGGCGTTCTCCAGCGTATCGACGCCGCCAAAGTTATGCCACAAGCCCAACGACACGGCGGGCAGTTTCAAGCCGCTGCGTCCACTGCGGCGATACTCCATGGAGTCGTAACGCTGTTCCGAAGCTAAGTACGTGCTGTAGGTCATGATGATCCTGTCATGTTCAATATTTTTAAGAATAAAAACACAATCACACTGCGTCGGACGGGTTATTCAAGCGGAAGCCATGCCCGCGCACCGTGATGATATACTGCCAATCGGGATCAAGTTCCGCCAGTCGATCCCGCAGGCGGCGCACCAGCGCGTCGATGGCTTGCTCGCTCACACCCTCACCGATCACGTCGGGCCACACGGTTTCGACCACGACATCGCGTGTACACACCCGCCCACCGCTGTTATACAGCAGTTCGAGCAGGCGATACTGCGGCGGACTCAACGGTGGATCAAGTTCTTTATCATCGATGAACACACGCCGCGTCTCCGGTTCGAGCGTCAGCCGACCGCCACTTAGATACGCAGGAACTTGATCGGTCATCGGCGCGGTTGCGCCCGAACCGACGAAGCGAATCCGCACTGCACCCGCCAGCATGATCTCGTCGCCATCGTTCAGCGGGCGTATGCCCTTGAGTTGATCGCCGTTCACCCACGTACCGTTACGGCTTTCCAAGTCCTCAAGAAAATAGCGCTCATCTTGTCGATAAATGCGGATGTGCTGCCGCGACACCTGACGTTCAGGCAGCACCAGATCGCATTCTTCGCCGCGCCCTACTGTCAGCGACGCTTGCTCCAGCGTCCAGTGCAGGTCTTTATGCGTGTCATCACGGATAATTAAAATCGGATTCTCTTGTGCGTGGTCAGACATAAACCGATACTCCGTTTCACAACAGCACGCTAAACCTTTGCTTTATTATACCTAGCCTTACGCTACTGACTAGGCGCGGGGATCGCGATCGCCCCCGACTGCACAAAACCCACCCACAAGCCTTGATCGTTAAAGATCGGCGTGGCTTGCGGCACGGGCGAAGTCGTGATCGTCCCGTTCATGGTGTTGCGATAGAAAGCGCGCACGGTCGCCTGCCCGGCGCGCAACGTCGGTTCGGTCAGCGCATTCCCCGCCGGAATCAACACCGTATGAACGCAGCGCTGGCGTGGACCCAATATGCGGATATTTTCCAGCGGCGCCGATCCGCTGTCCTGCCGCCCGCCGCCGCTGCCAATGGATGCGTTCGGGTTATAATTGAAGATCAGCCCCAAGCCACTGGTGTTGTTATCTTGGTAGATCACTTGCGCCGCATTGTAGATGAACATCACCGAGCCAAGCGAATCATTGTTGACGATGATATCGATCTCCCAATCGCCGCTGGCAGCGGAAAGCGGCGGTAAAGGACGCGGACGCACCGACACCGAGATCGGGCTGAGCGTGCCACGCGCGATCAGCGATTGATGATTCGCCAAGTCATCGGGTATGGGCAGCCACGCGCACGGCGCGCCCTCATCAATGATCGGCAGCAGATTAGCGAGATACTGCGGCAGGCGGTTGGGTCCAGCCACCGTCATCAGCATCACCAACAGAATTAAGCCCACTAAAATATTGCGTGAATTCATCTCTCGCAACATTACACCTCGTTACTCTGCCAACCACGCACCCGCGTGATCGATCAGCATGGGCGTGGTCGTCGTCGTTACATCAAACCAGCGCGCGCCGTGATCATGACCACGAAACCACGCAAATTGACGGCGGATAAATGTGCGTGTCGCTTTACGGATCGCCGCCTGTGCATCCGCTAATGATAATTCACCACGCAGATGCGCCGCCAACTGCGGATACCCCAACGCACTCATCGACGGCGCGCGCGGATCAACACCAGCAGCCAACAGCGCGCGCACTTCGTCCAACCAACCCGCCGCCAGCATGTGATCGATGCGTGCGTCGGCGCGTTGATACAACGCATCGCGGTCTAACGTCAGCCCGATCACGCGCGTGCGATAAGGCGGCGGTTGTTGACGCCGCTGATCGCTGAAGGGCGCGCCCGTTTCCATATACACTTCGAGCGCGCGCACCACACGGCGCACATTCTGCGGCTCCATCAGCGCCGCCCCCGCGGGATCAACCGCGTGCAAGCGCGCGTGCAGCGCAGGCGCACCGTGTTCATGAGCGAAGGCTTCGAGTTCCGCACGCAGATCAGGGTTGGGCGGCACTTCGGGGATCGACCAGCCTTCGATCACGGCGGTGATGTATTGTCCAGTTCCACCTACTAAGATCGGCAAGCGTGCGCACGCGTGAATGGCATCGATCGTGGCATATGCCAGTGCTTGATACTCCGCCAAGCCGAACGACTGATCAGGTTCGAGCAGATCGATCAAGTGATGCGGCGCTTGCGCCTGCTGATCGCGCGTCGGTTTCGCCGTGCCAATGTCCATGTGGCGGTAAAGCTGACGGCTGTCCGCGCCAATGATCTCACCGTCGAGCGCGCGCGCCAACTGGATCGCGGCATCCGTTTTGCCGACCGCCGTCGCGCCCCAGATCACCAGCAGCGGCGGATGCTGCCCGTTACCAGCCAAGCGCGTCCTCCACATGATCAATCAGCGGTTGAGCCTTGCCCCGCAGCGCCACCGCGATCACGTCGATGCGCCATGCCGCATCGCTCAAGTCATGCGCCGCCAGATAACTTTCCGCCGCGCGGATCATGGTCGTGCGCTTGCGCGGCGTGATGCTGGCGAAAGCGCTTTCGGTGTCAGCGCTAGATCGCGTCTTGACTTCGACCATCACGATCACGCCATCTCGCTCAGCGATGATGTCGATCTCGCCGCCCACCATGCGCCAGTTCTGCGCGCGGATCGCATAGCCATGCGCGCGCAAATACGCCGCTGCCAGCCCTTCGCCAACCTTACCTTGTGAAGTTTGCATCGTCATCTCTGGACATGGCTTGAGCGAAATTGTACAATCCACACGTTTGATCCACGTCACATGTGCTGATTAGGCATCATTGTACACCACTCTAAGGAGAAGTTATGGGGTTTCTAACCGACAGCGCGCCTGTGATCGCGATTGTGATCAGTCTGATCTCACTCGCTTTCGCAGCTTATACAGCCACTTGGCTGCTGCGCCAAGAAACAGGCAACGAACGGATGAATCGCATCGCGCGCGCCATTCAGCGCGGCGCCCAAGCATTTTTGAGTCGTGAATATCGTTATGTCGCCGTTCTCGTGGCGATCGTCGTCGTGGTGCTGCTGCTGCTCAGCGCTATTCCTAACAGCGGCATGAGTCCGTTGACCGTCGTTGCGTTCATTTCCGGCGCGGCGGCGTCGGCGCTGGCGGGCTACATCGGCATGAGCATCGCCGTGCGCGCCAATGTTCGCACCACACAAGCCGCCACCAAAAGCCTGAATCAAGGCTTGCGCGTGGCGTTCGCCAGCGGCACCGTCATGGGGACGATGGTCGTCGGCTTGGCGCTGCTCGGCATCAGCATTTTGTTCCTCGTGTTCACCAGCGTGCTGGAAGGCGACGCAAGCGCGGCGGCTTCGGCG
>JBGSRB010000448.1:0-4587 GCA_041737735.1 Anaerolineae bacterium
GCGATGGGCTTGCGTTCGCCGCAGCAGGTCGCGCGCATCGACCGCTTGAGCCGTGAGCCGATCAGCGGCGCGGTCGAAACAGCGCTGATCGACGCGATCCGCGCGCACAGTGTCAACGCTCAGGCGCTGCTGTTTTCCGATTATCACGCGGGTTTGCTCACACCGTCGCTGGTGGATGCCGCCCTCCAGATCGCGCGTGAGTCGGGCGCGCTGATCACCGCCGACGCGCAGGGCGAACTCGCTAAATATGCTGGCTGCGATCTGGTCAAGTGCAATGCCGATGAAGCGCGGGCGTATCTGCGACGTGATCTGGTCAGCGTTGCCGACTTTGCCGACGCCGCACACACATTACGCGATCAGTTAGGGCTGCGCGTAGGCATGGTGATCACACGCGGCGCGGACGGTGCGACCGCCGCCGATGCGGAAGGCGCGCAACATTTGCCCGCGCCCCGCATTACCGATGTGTACGACACCGTCGGCGCGGGCGACACCGCCATCGCCGTGATTACGTTAGCGCTCGGCGCAGGCGCGACGTTAACCGATGCGGTGATGCTTGCCAACTACGCGGGCGGGATCGTCGTGCGCCGCGTCGGGAATTACGCGCCCACGCCGGATGATCTGCGCGCGGCGTTGGTTAACGCTTAGCGATTGATCACTGCCGGGATCGCCAGACTGACGATAATCGGCAGCAGACCGATCAAAAACATCTGCGCGGTGAGGGCAAAGTTACTTTCCGATTCGCGCACCATGCGCTTGCCCGCTTGCGCCATGCCTTCTGATCCCGTGGTGCCAGCAAAGCGCGCGGTAAAATTGCGATCCATTGCCGCCAAACTTTGCGCGCGCAGCACGCCCACCGCCACCAAACCCCCGCCGATGATGAACAGCGCGTTGCTGTAATCGCGCCATGCCCACCCCGCCAGCACGCCCACGATGATCACCCCCGCGAACACCGCGCCGTTGATGATCAACACGCGGCGTCCAAAGCGCAGCCAAGCATCCATAGCAACCCCCACTTTACGTTTTTTAGATGATCATAAGTATAAACCACTTACATCAGGGCTGACCCCCTAAAAACGCGCGGTTAAGCGCGGCAAAGCGATGCTACAATGATCGCAACCACCTAGTTTATGGTTGTTCTTTATGCAGGGGGAATCATCAGTGACCGACGATCTCATCCGCCAGTTATCGAGTGCTGATGCCAGCGTGCGCCGAAAGGCGATCATCGCGTTGGGCAAAAGCAAAGACGCCGCCGCGCTGCGCTCGCTTGCCGATGTCTATCGCGGCGATCCCGTGCCGGAACTGCGCGAATTGGCGCGTAAAGCGGGCGTGTATATCCGCCAGAGCAATCCATCCAGCGGATCAAGTGCCGCGTCACGACCCGCTCCACGTTCCGCCGCTGCTGATCTCTATACAGCGGGTCCCTTGGAAGACATGCCCGACCCCGAACTGCCCGATTACAGCTATCTGTATGACGAACCCGACCCCGCGCCTGCGCCCGAAGTCGATACGCGCCGCGTGCGCCTGATGGAAGAGGAAGCGCCCGCGCCAAAGAAAGCAGTCGAGGACAGCCGCATTCCCATTCGCGGGCGTGAGTATAACGTTCCCAAGCACATGATCAATCGCGCCAAGCAGTATGTCGATTCGGCTTTATCGCTCAACATTGAGGGCAACAACGCCAAAGCGCTCAATCATCTCACCGAAGCGCTGACGATGAACCCGAACCTGATCAACGATGCCTATTTCTCGAATGTGGCGGCGGCGGTCACGGGGGCGGGCGGTGATGAAGCCATCGCGCTGATCGTCAACCGCGACTCGCGCAAGCAGATGACGGAGCAGGCGCAAAAGGAATACAAAAAGCAGAAGGTCGATGAGCATCTCGCCACGGTCACATCCAGTTGGGGCGATCTGTGGTGGGAAGTGATCCTGTTCAGCCTCATCAACGGCTTGGGTCCTATATTTATGCTGCTGGTCACGGCAGAAAGCGCGCTGAACTTAGTCAACACGATGGGCAGCGCGCAGGGAGGCACCGGCAGCACCGCGCCGGAACTCGCGATAGTTTAAGCCTATTTTGCCACTTTCTCGCTGGCATTTTTGGTGCCGTTGGGCATTGGTTCAGCGGTGGGTGCGCTGGTCAACTTGGTGATTCAAATGCTGCTGGTGCATGTGATCGCGCGCTTTGTCTTGGGCGGACATAGCACGCGGTTGCATCTTCTTACGTTGCTGCTGGCGCATTATAACAAGTGGTTGCCGCGTTATTTCTTCGTGCTGTATATTTCCATCGCCATCACCTTTATCACGTTGGGTTCGCCGCTGATCTATTGTTTCGGGATCATCATCTTCATCATGTCGCTGATCATTTTTTTCGGGTTGGCGGGCAAAATCGGGCAGGCGTATGGCTTCGGCAGTGCGTTTGGACTCGTGGCGCTGCTGCTCAGCATCATTGTTCTGGTGGCGATCAATCTGGGGTTGTGGCTGGCGTTCGGCTTCAGCATCGATCAGATTTTAGCCAGCGCCACGCTTGGGAGTTAGGGTCGGAGCATCTTTATTCCCCTCCCCGTTAGCTTGCGCTTGCCAAAGGCAACATTCGGGGAGGGGTTTAGGGGTTGGGTCAAAACGATCTTAACCCGCGCCGCCACTGCGTAACTGCGCGATCGCATCGCACGCAGGGCATGATCCGTCGGGGCGGATGATGGCATACGCGCCCTGCGGATCGCCATCAACGAAGCGCGTGAAGTTAGCGTTAAACACGATGATGAAGCGCACGGGCGTGCTGTCGGTGGTCGCCGCAATCTGGATCGCGTCACGCAGCCACTCGGCTTGTTCGGCAACGCTGGTGTTTTGTCCCCATGCAAAGCCTTCGGGCAGTTGACCAAAGCCATCGGGCGAGAGGTAGCCCAACTCGCTGAAGCACAGCGGCATGTTTGCCGTGCGGAACGGGAACGCCGCGCGCTGCATCATCAGCGGGAAGTAGTAAGTCGGGTAATCACCACGCGGATCGCCACCCTGCTGACGCGGCGAGATGATGCCTTCGTTGTAGTGAACACCGATGCAATCGGCAAAGCTGGCAGCGCCCGCGTTCGCCATGCCCAGATAGTAACGGTCGTCGTTCCACACACGATCCAAGCCGAACGCGCCTTCCGCACCGGTGGGGGCGGGCGCGCCCGTCACGACGATGATCTCCGGATCAACCGCTTCGATCGCGTTGTAGGCTTCTTCGAGCAGCGCGACATACAAGCGCGGGTCGATCTGCCCTAAGGGCCATTCGCGGTCGAGATTCATCTCGTTCCACACTTGGATCGCGCTCGGACGCATGGCGGAGATTTCACCGACGAACGCGGCATACTCGGCAAAGTAATCTTCACCCATCGCGGCGAGTTCGTCTTTGTTGCCCTTAACGCTGAGCAGCACAAAGAAACCACGCTCGTGTGACCAGTTGATGCGGTCACGCACGACATCGATCAGCGAGCGATCCCCGACGGTGAACGGAATCTGCCACTTCATCCACGTCATGCCCGCCGCGCGCATCAATTCGGCGGCGTCTTCGTCGAAGGTATCCATTTGCGCGCCCACCGGAATCGGCAGATCGCTGACCGTTTGCGGGCGCGGGATCACGACGGGTTCAAAGGGTTCGGGCGGTGCTTCCGGTTCGTTGCCAATGGCAGGCGGCAGTTGAATCGGCGGCGCAGTTTCGCGCCCGTCGAGCGAGTTGGCGATCCGCAGCGGCGCAATCAACACCTGCTGCGCTTCGCCCGTGTTCAGCAGCACATTCAAGCGCAGCGTATACACGCCATCCGGCAGCAGCAGCGTGTCGATGGTCGCCAACGTGCCATCGGTCACGGGAGCGCGTGACGGCAGCGACACAGGAATCCAGGTCGTCGGGTCGGGATACACGCCCATCTCGATAAAGTAGCTGTTGAGATTCTGCGGGTTGACCGTGCCAACCACGCGCACAGTCCCGGCGAGATCATACACGGGCGGCGGAAAATCGACACGCACGGTGTCGGTTTGGGCGAAAATCGGCGTGACTGCTAACAGCAGCACGGCGAACATAAGCATCAATCGTTGCATGTAAAGTGTCTCCACTCAAGTAACGGTAAATAAACTGGCTGATTCTGCTGAGGGACACAGCACGCGCTGCGTCCCTCATTTCAGGGAACTGTCGCAGCCAGTGGCTACGGGCAACTGCCTTGCGTTAACGTGTACTCAATGGTGCGGACGTTATCGCCCGTTTGCGTTTCCGGAATCTGGTTGTTCGCATCAATGGTCAGCGTGATGCGATGCACTTCGTTGTAGAACGTGCTGACCGTCAGCGGCATATCCACGCGGAAAGTTTCATTGGGCTGCAAAATTGGGAAACCGCCAATCGTCGTACCCTGCTGCGATCCATCCGAGGCGCGCACATCCACCAGCGACACTGTGCCGCTCGCACTGGTCGCCTGACTGCCGAGATTCGCCACATCAAAACCCACAGTGAAAGTTTGACCGCACACAGGTTGCGCCGGATTCAGCACCACGATGCCCGCGACCAGATTCGCCTGCGATGCTGGCAGCGGCGTATTGATGGGTGCGGGTGGCAGTGAGGGCAGC
>JBGSRB010000472.1:0-5619 GCA_041737735.1 Anaerolineae bacterium
CCGGACGCAGCGCCGTGAACGCCACGCCATCCGCCGCCATGCCCGGGATCGGCGTCAGCGCCGCCGCGCCCACAATCAGCGTGATCGTACCACCCGCACCACGCGCGATCATGCCCTGCGCTATGGTTTGCAGGGTAAAGACCACATCCTCAAAGTTGTGTTCGAGCGCGGCATCCCACAGCGCCGGATCGCTGGCAGCGACATCGCCATGATGCGCGAACGACGGCACAATCACCGCGTGATCATGCGGCGCATGTTCGTCAGTGGTCACTCTTGCGCCCGCCGCGCGCAGCACGTCCGCGATCCCGCGTGTCAGCAGGTCATCCGCGCCGCTGATCAAAATCGTTTGCCCGCTGAAGTCGATCATGCTCTACGTTTCCTTGCTAACAAGCATCGCTTGGATAGAGGCGAGTCATGACTCGCCTCTATCCAGTTCACGGATTAGCGCTTATTGGGTCCCGCCACGCCGATCACCAGCGCGTCAGGGTTGAAATACGTTTGCACAGCCTGCTGCACATCCTCACGGGTGATGGCGTAGACCTTCTCGCGGTAATTGACCAGATGATCCAGCCCCAGACTATACATTTCCATCAGCTTGATCGCGCTGGCGACGCCTTCATTACTTTCGAGTTGCAACGGCAGCCGCCCGACGAAATACGCTTGGTTATCGCTCAAGTCCTCATCGCTGACGAGTTCGTCACTCATGCGACGCACTTCATCGACGATCCGGTCGATGGCGAGATCGACATTCACCGGATTCACGCCCGCGATCACACGCCACGCGGGTTGGGCAATGCCCATCTCCAAACTGCTGTAGGCGTAATACGCCAAGCCGAGTGTTTCGCGCACGCTGTTGCCAATGCGCCCCATCATGCCGAACTGCCCCATGATGCTGTCGGCAAGCGTGGCGGGCAACCACAACGGATCGGTGCGTGAGGGACCCGTTGTTCCCACGATCAGATCGGACTGCGTTTTGCCCGCCAGCGTCACGACGGATCGGCGCGTTGCCTGCGGCTGATCCACCAGCGGCGTGATCGGCGCGGGCGGTTGGTCGGTGTTTGACCAATCGGCAAAGTGATTACGCACCAGCGTGATCGCCGCGTTCGCTGTGACCGCGCCCGCGATCACGATGACCGCGCCTTGCGGGGCGTAATGCTGCGTGTGGAATGCGCGCAGATCATCGGCGGTCAGCGCGCGCACGGTGTCGATGCTGCCGCGCAAACTGTGATGATACGGATGATCTTTTCGGATAGAGCGACTCGTAAAAAGCGCGAGCGGCGCGGGCGCGCGTGTCTTGCTGACGATACGCCAGACCGGTCAGCACTTCGCCCTTAAGCCGCTCGACCTGTTCCGTCGGGAAAGTCGGGCGGCGCAGCACATCCGCCAGCAGATCAAGCAGCATCGGCAGGTCTTCCGCTAAGCCTTTGCCCGAAAAGTTGCTGCGGAACGTGCCGCTGCTCACACCGATGTCAGCACCCGAGGATTCGAGCAGCTCGTTGATCACGTCAAAGGGGCGCGTTTCCGTCCCGCGCATGAGCGCGTCGGCGGTCAGCGCGGCGAGTCCGTTTTTGTCAGGCGTTTCATACGCACTGCCGCCGACCAGCGATCCGCTGATCACGACCGAGCGCGCGTTGAAATTCTCGTACACCAGCACGGTGATGCCGTTGGGCAGCATCTCACGCGCGATGTTGTGCGATCCCGGAATAGCGTAGGTTCGGGTTTGCGTCATGGTTAGCTCATTTCCTGTTCGGGTTCTAGTGCATCATCCCCTTCAACGTCGGCGGCTTCCGGCACAAACCAGCCGACCACCCGATTCTGACGGCGCAGATAACGCGCGGCGGCAGCTTTCAGTTGATCCAGCGTGACTGCTTCCAGCCGATCCACATATTCATCAAACCATGTGTGGCTGGCGAAGTTCTCGCAGAACGCCAACCAGAACGCCTGCATGGTCACGCGCTCGGTCGCATAAGCGAACAGGGCGCGCGCCTGCTTCTTGGCGCGGGCGAGTTCGGCTTCGGTCACATCGCCCGCCACGATCCGGTCGATCTCGGCATCGAGCGCGGCTTGTGCAGCGTCGTGTTCTACGCCATCAAGCAGTTCGAGCGTGATCATATACAGGAACGGATCAATCGTCGGCGTCATGCCGCCATCGACATCGGCGGCGAGTTCGGTTTCGACCAGCGCTTTATACAGGCGGCTGGTCTTGTTGTCGATGCTGCCGCCGCCCATGCCCGACGCGCCGCACAATAAACTGTTGACCATCTCCAGCGCGAACCAATCGGGATCGGTGGCGGCGGGAACGTGATAGGCGACCGAGATATAGCCGTTAGCACCCGGACGTTCCACCACAACGCGACGCTCGCCGCGCTGTTCCGGTTCGGGACGCACAAACGCCTGCGGCGCATCCCCCGCCGGAATGGATTCATACAGCGCCTTGATCTTGGCGAGCATGTCGTCCGTCTTGAAATCACCGACGGCGACGGCAATCGCATTATTGGGCATGTAATGCTGTTTATAATGCCCATACAGATCGGCGCGCGTCATCGTTTCGAGATCGGTCATATCCCCGATGATCTCGTGGTGATACCCATGCACGCGGAACGCCGCCGCTTGCAATTCTTCGCCCAACCAGAACATCGGGCTGTTTTCCGCGCCCTGACGTTCGCTGATGATCACCGTGCGCTCGGATTCGACTTCTTCCACGTCGAAACGCGCATTGATCATACGGTCGGCTTCCGCGCGCAGCGCCAGATCGATATGCTCGGCGGGCAGCGTTTCATAGTAGGCGGTGTAATCGAAGAAGGTTTGCGCGTTCCATGTGCCACCCACACGATTCACGGCTTTATCGAGATACCCCGCCGGAAATTCATCCGTGCCTTTGAACAACATGTGTTCGACCCAATGCGATACCCCGGTGTGTCCGGTTGGCTCGTTGCGACTGCCCACGCGATACAGCACCCACCAGCTAATGATCGGCGCGTTATGCACTTCTTTGAGCAGCACGATCATGCCATTGTCGAGAACGTGCCGCGTAACGCTGCTCATAGCGACTCCTGTTCAAATTAATGCAAACGTGAGGATTTAGTATAGCGCGTTTGCGCGCGAAGTGGGGAAGCGCTCATGAATTGCGCCCACGACCGCGCATTGTTGCGGTGGGGGGCGCGCGGTATACTTCGCTGCATAATCCGAACGCCTATCCTAAATGATGACCCCATGACCCAAGTCACACCGCTGCGTAAACAGTATCTCGACATCAAGCGCGAATATCCCGATTGCATTCTGTTCTTTCGTCTGGGCGATTTTTACGAAACCTTCGACGCCGACGCCGAGATCGCCGCGCGCGAACTCGATCTCGTGCTGACGGGGCGACCGGTCAGCAAAAACGAGCGCATTCCGATGGCGGGCGTGCCGCATCACGCGGTTGATAGCTACATCGCGCGCTTGGTCGAAAAGGGCTATCACGTCGCGGTGTGCGAGCAGATCACCGAACCCAACGGACGCGGCTTGGTCGAGCGCGAAGTCACGCGCGTGATCACGCCCGGCACCATCGTCGAACCCGAACTGCTCAAAGAGGATCGCGCCAATTACCTCATGGCGATCTTTCCGGTGGGCAGCGCCGACGACGGCACATGGACGGGCGCGGGCGTCGCCTATGCCGACATCACGACGGGCGAGTTTTGCTGCACGCAGTTTGAAGGCGAAAGCGCCGCCGTGCAGGTGTTGGAAGAAATCGCGCGCTTGACGCCGAGCGAAGTCGTGCTGCCCGCTTCGTGGGTTGAGCGCGGCGTGACCCTGCCCCCCGGCGTGCATCTTTCCAGCGCCGCCGATTGGAAATTCGAGCAATCGCACGCGCAAAGCACCCTGCTTAAGCACTTTCGCGCGCGCACGCTCGACGGTTTCGGCGTTGGCGAAATGCAGGCGGCGATCTGCGCGGCGGGCGCGGCGCTGCAATATGTCAGTGAGACGCAGCGCGGCAAGCTGGCGCAGATCACGCGGATTCGCCCGTACAGCACGGCGTCGTTCATGGTGCTGGATCAATTCACGCGGCGCAATCTCGAACTGACGGAGACGATTCGCAGTCGCGGCGCGCGCGGATCGCTTTTAGGCGTGTTAGATCGCACGGTCACGGCGATGGGCGCGCGCCTGTTACGTACATGGATCAGCCAACCGCTACTTGACCTGAGTCGCCTCAACGCCCGCTTGGATGCCGTCGAAGCGCTGACCGCCGATGGCGCGCTGCGGGCTGAACTGCACCAATGCCTGCGCGAAGTGAGCGATCTCGAACGGCTGGCGAATCGCCTGCTGATGGGGCGATCAGGTCCTCGCGATCTGCTGGCATTACGCACGACGTTAGAAGCCATACCGCCGATGCGCGCCTTGATCGAGTCGCTGCATCCGCTGGCGAAGCTGCATGAGCGGCTTGATCCGGTGCGCGAAGCGTGTGATTTGATCGCAGACGCGATCAGCGCTGAACCGCCCGCCGTGCTGGACAAAATCGGCGTGATCCGTGCGGGTTATGCTGAAGAACTCGACGAGATCATGCGCGCCACCGCCGACGCCCGCACATGGATCGCGGAACTTGAACCGAAAGAACGCGCGCGCACGGGCATCCCCAACTTGAAAGTCGGCTTTAACAAGGTGTTCGGCTATTACATTGAACTGACGCGCGCGCAGGCGGATAACGCGCCCGCCGATTACATCCGTAAGCAAACGCTGGTCAATGCCGAGCGTTACATCACGCCCGAACTCAAAGAATACGAAACGCTGGTGCTGAACGCCGAAGAACAGATTCTCGAAGTCGAGCGCCGCCTGTTCGACGACGTGATCCGCCAGCTTGCCGCGTTCGCGGATCGCTTGTTACGCACCGCCAACGCACTGGCGCATGTGGATGCGTTCCTCTCGCTGGCGGACGTGGCGACGCGCGAAGGCTATAGCCGTCCCACGCTGACCGACGACGACCTGCTCATCATCCGTGATGGGCGGCATCCCGTGGTCGAAAAGCTGCTCGAAGGCGGCGTGCGCTACATGCCCAACGACACGCATTTCGACACGATGAACCGCATTCACATCATCACGGGTCCGAATATGTCGGGCAAATCGACCTATATTCGGCAGGTGGCGCTGATCACGCTCATGGCGCAGATCGGCTCGTTCGTCCCCGCCGATGAAGCCGTGATCGGCGTGGTCGATCGCATCTTCGCCCGCATCGGCGCGCAGGACGAAATCCACGCGGGTTACAGCACGTTCATGGTCGAGATGATCGAAACCGCGCGCTTGCTCAGCGGCAGCACACAGCGCAGCCTGCTGATTCTCGATGAAGTCGGACGCGGCACATCCACCTACGACGGACTCGCCATCGCCCGCGCGGTGATCGAGTTCATCCACAACAACCCGCGCCTCAACTGTCGCACGTTGTTCGCCACGCATTATCACGAACTGACCGAATTGCCCAACATTCTGCCGCGCGCGCGTAATTTCAACGTCGCGGTCGATGAAGCGGGCGATGATATTGTGTTCATGCACAAAGTGATGGCGGGCGGCGCGGATAAAAGTTATGGCGTGCATGTGGCGCGCTTGGCGGGAATGCCGCGTCCGGTGGTGGAGCGCGCCGCCGAACTG
>JBGSRB010000171.1:0-6306 GCA_041737735.1 Anaerolineae bacterium
GTGCTGATCGCGGTCGCGGCAGCGACAGCATCACTGGGCGGGGCGGTCATGGTGAACAGCGCCACCAGTAAAGCGCGCGTCGGCGTCGGCTGATCGGGAGGCAGCGTCGGTTCTTGTCCGCCGCCAAAGCGCCGACCGAGCGTGTTCACGTCGTTATTGACGATCACGCGGATCAGTGTTTCGGTCTGGCTGATGAACAGCGCCGCCTGAATCGTGTTGATGTCGCCCCGCGCGGCGGCTTGGCGCAGCGTGTCTTGCGCCAGCGCCGTGATCCGGTCGATCACGCTGTCAACATCGCCGCCGCTGGTGCGGATCAATGTTGCCAACGGCGTGCCATCATCGACCGCCATCGCCACTTCGATCTCGCTCAAGTTGGTTTCGACGGCGACGATCTCGACCGCCGTTCGCAGCAGGTTGACGATCTGCCCGCCAATGTCGCTGGTGCGTTCGGCGGTGGCGGCGGCGATCAGCGTCGGATTCGCGTCAACGGGCAGCGGCGTGACCGTCGGATCAGTCCCCGGCGCGACCGCGACTGCTTGCGCGTCGGCTTCAAAACGCAGCACACCGATATACGCCCCCCGCAAACGGGATCGCCACACTGCTCAGCGCGATCAACAGCGCGCTGAACACGCCGAGCAAGCCGCGCGATCCGCGTAAGCGCTGCGGGCGGAAAACTTCGACCAGCAGCGTGATCACGCTGGCAGCGCCGATCCCCGCCGCCGCGTACAAGCTCCACGTGGTTGCGGGCGCGCTGGCGGCATCGGGCAAGCTCGTCAGCGTGATCGCGGTCACGAAGATCAGCGTCGTCATGAAAGCGAGCAGCAGATCAACCAAGCCGACTTTGCGCGTGCGCGCGAACGCTTTCAGCAGATTATTGAGCGCCAGCAGCGCGGCAAATAGCGCGCCCGCCGCCAGCAAAATCATCAGTTCCACACATTACCCTCAACTTTACGCGCTGCCGGGTGCCGCGCGTGTTGATCAGAGTCTACGTAGCGATTGGGTATAAGTCGCAATTTTAGGGGAAAACTTTTTACACTTGTCCATTTTATTGTAGCGGCACGCGGGCGCAAAAGCGATAAACATTGGGTGAGTGTCTGCTAAAAGTTAGCAATCTGTTGTGGTGAATGCCCGCCTGTCCGATGTATAGTTTAAGTAACACATTACCTGTAGCATTAACGTGAAGTATGTGTTTGGATTTAGTATGGAGGGTCTTAGGAATGCCACGCATGGCAACATCTCGTCTGTTCGCATTGATCATCGTCGTCGCACTCTTATTGGTGGCGCTCGCCGCGCCAGCGCTCGCGCAAACGCGCGAACTCCACGTTTTGAATTGGCAGGGTTATGGTTCCGACGAACCGTGGGCAATCGAGCAGTTTGAAGAAATGTATGATGTGACCATTGTGCATGATTACTTCACTTCGCTGGACGAAATGCTGATTAAGCTGATCACCAGCCCGGGTGTATACGATGTGGTGCAAATGAACATTTCCTACATTCAGCCCGCGCTTGAAGACGGCTTGATTCAGCCGATTGATGTTGAAGCGATCACCGCTTGGGAATCCATCGCCGAAAGTTTCCGCGAACTGCCCGAATTGGCGCAGGAAACGGACGACATTTACGCGATCCCGTGGGCGTATGGCGCAACATCGCTGGTGTATAACACTGACGTTTTCCCCGAAGGCGTCACCTCGTTCGATGTGTTGTGGGACCCGCAGTATGCCGGACAAGTGGGCATGATCGACTGGTATGAGGACGCCGTGATCATCGCCGGTTTGCGCGCTGGCATCGACAATCCAGCTTCGCCTGCTGTCGAGTCGATTGAAGAACTGCAAACCAGCCTGCTCGAACTGGTTCCCAATGTTCGCACCTATTGGGAATCAGAAGACGAATTCAACCGTCTGTTTGAAAGCGGCGAGATCACGCTCGGCGTCTACTGGAGTGGTTCAGCCGCCCGCGCGCGCAACGCTTTCGATCTGCCGATGGAATTCGTGATCCCTGAAGAAGGCGCAATCGGTTGGTTGGATGCGTGGACAATCGCCGCCGACAGCGAAAATGTTGATCTGGCGGTCGAGTGGATCAACTTCATGAATGATCCTGAGTTTTACATCGAGTGGGATAACGTGGCGGGTGCGCCGCTGCCCGCAAATAATGACACACTCGAACTGCTGCCCGAAGACTCATATTCGCGCCAGTTGTTTGAAGACCCCGCCGTGCTGGAACGCTTAGAATTCCAGACCTACATCCCCGAAGATGTGCGCCAAGAGCTGCTGCTCATGTGGCAGGAAGTCAAGCTGTTCGGCAGCTAGTCGCTGCAACATGCTGTACAGGCTAGTGTTTTCTGTCGGGGCGCACCTGTGTGCGCCCCGATTAATTTTTGAGGCGAATCCCCTATTTCCCAACGCCATGCCCATTGTGTTTTGCCCCGCACGTTGGTAGAGTCGGCACGAAGATCGTTAAGTTGAAAACCCACGCTCATGAACAGTCACAATGCGCGCCCGCTTCCGTGGCGCGACCAGATGCGCCGCGCTGCCGAACCGCGCACCCAGGAGATCGCTTGGTTAGCGCCGCCTGAGGTGATCGCGCTAACCAGCGCGCATTATCTGCACGCGATTCGCTGGTTGTATGAATGCGAACGCCTGTATATCCCGAATTTACTGCTCAGTGGCGCGACGCAAGTCACCACCGACGATTACTTTCACACCTTGCGCCAGCAGATCAGCGAGCGCGTCAGCGCCCCCACGGTGTATGGGGTGCTGCGCGCCGATCACCGCGTCGAGGTGTGCGGCTTTAACGCGGCGGGCGATGTCTGCCATCTGATCGATCACCAAACCGATCGGCGCATGGCGACCTATCACCGCACAACGCACGAACGCCTGCACACGCAAAATCTGGGCGCGGGCGCGCTCGTGTTCCGTCTGCGCTATGTGGCGCAGCACGAACGTTGGAAGATCAGCCGCTTTATCCAAACCCTGCCCGATCATTACATCGCCACCCGTGATGATAAGCTGACCTTCGAGCGCTTGCAGCAGTATCCCTTCATTGGGCGCGACGCCTGAACAGGTATGAGTGATACGACGTTCGTCACCGGGGGAACGGGCTTTCTCGGACGCCACTTGATCCCCGCGTTGTGCCGCGCCGGACACAATGTGCGCGTGTTGACGCGCGATCCTGCCGCGCATGAGTGGCTCAAGCGGTATCCGCGCATTGAGATCGTGCGCGGTGACGTGACCGACGCGCGTTCACTCGTGGGCGCGTTGGATGGCTGCACGCATGTCGTTCACGCGGCGGGCTTGTTCCGCTTCTGGGGCAGTTGGGATTACTTCGAGCGCACCAATGTGCATGGCACGCACAACATGCTCAATGCGGCGGTGGGTGTGCCGATCAAGTCGTTTGTGCATATCTCGACCGTCGCGCTGATCGGCACGCCCGATCCGCAGCGCATCGTTGATGAAACCCACCCGGCGCAGCCCGCCGATCATTATCAGCAGAGCAAATGGCAGGCGGAAGAAGCCGCGCGCGCCGCCCTGCGTGATCACGGCGTGCCAATTGTGATTTTACGTCCCGGCGCTTTTTACGGCCCACTCGGCACATATGCGTTTAACCGTTTGTTCTTCCGCGACCCCCTGCGGGGCATCATCATGCAGGTGAACGGCGGGCGCTACATCACGTTTCCGGTCTATATCGCGGATGTCGCGCAGGCGATTTTGCTGGCATTCACGCGCGGGCGCGCGGGTGAAGTCTATAACATCTGCGGCGATTCACTGACGCATCGTGAAGCCTTCGACATCATCTGCGCGGAAGGCAAAATCCGCTTTCCCCGCCTGACGATCCCCGGTTGGGTGGGCGTGAATACCGCGCGCGCGCTGACCGCATTTTCCGCCCTCACACGCAGCGAACCATTTTACCCGATCACTTTGCGCTCCTACGTGTATAATTACTGGCGTGTATCCAGCGACAAAGCCAAACACGAACTTGGCTTTGCGCCGCTCGACTTTCGCGAAGGCGCGCGCCATACACTAGCATGGTATCGGGCAGGACAGCCGGGGCATATCCCCGAAGTGGATTGTTGAATGGCAAGTTTCGATCAAGCGAAAATTTTTGTGCGCTCCGGCGATGGCGGTGCTGGCATCGTCCATTTTCGGCGCGAGAAGTATGTGCCGCGCGGCGGACCCGCGGGCGGTGATGGCGGGCGCGGCGGTGATGTGATCCTGCGCGTGGAAGGCTCGCTCAGCACGTTAGCGCCCTTCTTACGCAAAGTGCATTTCAAGGCTTTGGATGGCGAGCGCGGCGGCACGTCACGGCGCACGGGCGCGAGCGCGGACGATGTGATCATCCCTGTGCCACCGGGAACCGTGATCCGCGACGCCGACACCAACGCGATCCTCGCCGATCTGGTCGCGCTGGGCGATGAATACATCGCGGCGAAGGGCGGGCGCGGCGGACGCGGCAATATCCATTTCACCAGCAGCTCAAATCAAGCGCCGCAAGTCGCGGAAAAGGGCGAACCCGGCTCCGAGCGCTGGCTGCTGCTCGAACTGCGCCTAATCGCGGATGTCGGCATCGTCGGCGTGCCAAACGCGGGCAAATCGACGCTGCTCAGCGTGATCAGCAACGCCAAGCCCAAAATCGCGGATTATCCGTTTACCACGCTCGAACCCAATTTAGGTGTGGTGCTGCTCGATGATCGTGATCTGGTGTTTGCCGACATCCCCGGCTTGATCGAAGGCGCGCATATGGGCGTCGGCTTGGGACATGCGTTTCTGCGTCATGTGCAGCGCACACGCCTGTTGATTCACATCCTCAACGGCTTGAGCGATGATCCCGTGGCTGACTTCAACCAGATCAACGCCGAACTCGCGCTCTATGACGAGAAACTCGGTGAACGCACGCAAATTGTCGTGCTGAACAAGATCGATCTGCCCGATGTGCAGGATCGCTGGGAACAGATCGAAGCTGATCTGCGCGCGCGTGGTGTCGAACCGCTGGCGATCTCGGCGGCGGCGCACATGGGCATTGATACGGTGGTGCAGCGCGCCTTCGCTGCCTATGATGCGCTGCCCGAAGTTGAACCGATTGAACCCGACGTGCTGCCCATCTACGAACTGCCCGAAGAAGAAGTGGTGTTCGAGATCGCGCAGATCGATGAAGGCGAATATCGCGTGGTCAGCACACGCATCGAACGCGCCGCCGCCATGACCTATTGGGATTATGAGGAAGCGGTGCTGCGCTTCCAACGGATGCTGGACACGCTCGGCGTGACCGCCGCCCTGCGCGAAGCGGGCGTGCAGGAAGGCGACACGGTGCATATCGGGACATTTGAACTGGAATGGTCAGACTAGCGTGGCGCGTCTCGGTGTATATGGCGGCACGTTCGATCCGCCGCATCTCGGTCACTTGTGCTTGGCGGAATCGGCTGCCGACGCGCTCGATCTCGAACAGGTCATTTTCGTGCCAGCGGGACATCCGCCGCATAAGCGCGACGCGGTGCGTGTCCCCATTCAGCACCGCCTGTCCATGCTCGAATTGGCGATTGCCAACAATCAGCGCTTCACGATCTCGCGCCATGAGATCGACCGACCGGGTCCGCATTACACGGTCGAAACCATGCGGCTGTTCGTCGAACAACAGCCGCATGATGAGTGGTATTTCATCATGGGCGGCGATTCGCTGCGCGATCTCGATCAATGGGCGCGCCCCGACGAATTGATCCGCCTGTGCAAGCTGGCGGTGATCGCGCGCAAGAACTTTGATGCCGCCCCCGCCATGCACGAAGCGGCGATCCCCGGCATTACCGAGCGCGTGACCATGATCGACTCGCCGCTGATCGCCGTATCATCTACTGGCATCACCGAACGGCTGTTAGAGGGGCGCAGCGTGCGCTATCTCGTGCCGGATGCCGTGCTGTCGTATATCAAGCAGTATGGGTTGTATCGATGAAATTTCGCATCTTAACAGCGGCGCTGTTGGCGCTGCTCACACTTACCCTGTCCGTCGGCGCACAGGAACCCGCGCCCACCCTGATCGCGCCGACGCTCGTCCCGGCACAGCCCGCGGGCGATTTCGACGCGCTGCCGTCCGAGTCGGGCATTGCCCGCATTATACAAAGCGGCATTCTGCGCGTGGGGATACTCTACAATGAGCCGCCCTTTGGCGAGTTCAACATTCGCGGCGTGCAGATCGGCTTCGATGCCGACATCGCGCGCGCGTTTGCCGATGCGTGGGGCGTCAGCGTCGAGTTTCACCAAGCCACGCGCCAAACCGGCATCGAGCTGGTGCGCGCGGGCGTAATCGACCTGCTGATCGCCG
>JBGSRB010000524.1:0-2586 GCA_041737735.1 Anaerolineae bacterium
GTTCAATAATGCGGGCGTGGTCACGTTTGGCGACGCGCTATCCACGCCGTTGGATGACTGGCTGAACACGTTTGCGACGAATGTTCACGGCGTGCTGTATCTGACGCGCGCGGCGCTGCCGCACATGATCGCGCAGGGCGGCGGCGTGATCATCAACAATGCGTCGGATTGGGCGCTGGTGGGCGCACAGGACGCGCTGGCATACGCCGCCACCAAAGGCGCAGTTGTGCAAATGACGCGCTCATTGGCGCTCGATCACGCGCGGCAGGGCGTGCGCGTCAATGCCGTGTGTCCGGGTGATACGTATGTCGAGCGCTGGCGTGAAAATTGGCGCTTGCCCGAAGGCGCGGATTTCAGCACCTATCTCGGCACGTTGGGCGATGCCTTCCCCTTGGGGCGCGTGGGACAAGTCGAAGAAGTGGCGCGCGCGGTGCTGTTTCTAGCAAGTGACGAGTCAAGCTATATCACGGGGCATTGTCTCGTCGTGGATGGCGGTAACACCATCGGCGGGTCGAGCGCACGTTTTACATGATGCGTTGGCTGGTTCTGCTCACTATGCTGCTGCTGATCGTCGCTGCGCCCGTCACTGCGCAAGAGATCGACTTGGGCAGCGCGATCACCGGAAGCTTGAACGACGGCGCGCCGCGTTCAGTTTACGCTTTCGACGGGATGCGCGGCGATGTGCTGCGTATTGGCTTGAGTGTGACTTCGGGCGATCTCGATCCGGTGTTGATGCTGGCGACGGCGGGCGGTGAGATCATCGCGCGGCGCGATGACAGTCTCGGTTCGCGCGACTTGCGTTTAGAGTCGGTGCGGTTGCCGCAATCCGACCGCTACGTGATCGTGATCGGGCGCTTCGGCTATACGCTTGGCACGACCAGCGGCGAATATGCCTTGAGCATCGAGCGCATCGGCGTCAGTTCGGAAAGCGGCAGCGCGCTGCGCTATGGCGATTCGGTGTTTAACGCCATCACCGACGAAAATCCGCAGATTTACTACAGTTTTCGCGGCGCAACCGGCGACGTGATCAATGTCGAGATGCTGCGCGCATCCGGCGATCTCGATCCCGAATTGCAGATCGTCAACAGTCGCGGCGAAGTGGTCGCGGCGAATGATGATTCGCTCGACACGCTCGACTCGCGCATCATCGGCTTGGTGCTGCGTGAAACAGATACGTATGTGATCATCGCATCGCGCTTTGGGGCGGCGGCGGGTTCGAGTCGTGGATCATTCGCGCTGACATTACAAGCGGCATCGGCAAGTGGCGTGGGGCAGCGCGTCGATTTTCCGCTGCCGATCCTGCCGGATAACCCGATCAGCGCGTCGATCACCAGCGCCGACACGGTGCGCTTTTACAGCTTCACGGGACAGGCGGGCGACCGCGTGACGATCAGCCTGAATCGCACGGGGGGCAATCTCGATCCGTTTCTGGCGCTTGCCGACGCCACCGGACGCGAACTCGTGGTGGATGACGACGGCGGCGGCGGTCAGAATGCGCTCATCAACAGCTTTACGCTGCCCGCCGATGGCGACTATATCATCGTTGCCACGCGCTTTGAGCGCGCGCAGGGGCGCACCAGCGGTGATTATCAACTCACGCTGACGGTCGCGCGCGGGGCGGTTATCCCGACCACGCCGACGCCCACGCCCGACGCGCGCCGGATCGAATACGGCATCCCCGCAGGCGGTGTGATGACTGAAGAACGCGCCAGCATCCTATTCTCGTTCGAGGGGCGCGCGGGTGAAATCGTCACCATCGCCATGAATCGCGTCGATGGCGATCTCGATCCGTTCGTCGATCTGCTCGATGGCAATCTGCGCGTCATTCGGTCGGACGACGACAGTGGTGGCGAACGCAACGCGCTGATCGAAGCGTTTACGCTGCCCGCGACGGGTGTGTATTACATCCGCGCGACGCGCTTCAGCGGCAATCTGCCGACAATGGGCGGGTTTACGCTCGAAGTGACCGTCGCGTCGTAAAACGCCTAATCTTTATCCGGCTGCACCAGCAGCACGGGAACTTCGACACATTCCATGACTTCGCGCGCGACGCTGCCGAACAGCATCCGCGCTAAGCCGGTGCGTCCGTGTGTACTCATCACGATCAGGTCGATGCCTTCACTTTGCACATAATCGCAGATCAATTCGGCAACGCCCACGCCTTCAACATAATGTGTGCGCACACGCGCGTTTTCTTCGCGCAGTTCCGAGCGCAACCCCACTAGATATTTTTTGATGTTGTCGCGGGTTTGCTGTGCCTGTTGATCTTGATGGGCAAGCGCGAGTTGATCGGTAAATTCGTGCGCGGGTGCGCGAAACACATGCAGCAGGATCAGCTCGGCAGCGCCGCCGCGCGCGATCTCAAGGGCGTGTGGCACGGCGCGCTGCGCCCACCCGGAACCATCGAGCGGCACAAGAATTTTTTTGTAGCGTCCGGCAGCGGTCATAGGTCAAACTCCTGAATTGTCGAAAGAAACAATTTTTAACGCGGCGCGTCAGCTTGATGCGCTAGTGTTTAAACGACAACGGCGCTCGTAGTGAGCGCCGTTGGGTGCGGAGAGGGAGGGATTCGAACCCTCGATAGCC
>JBGSRB010000535.1:0-1608 GCA_041737735.1 Anaerolineae bacterium
AAATGGCTTGCGCCTGTCGCGCCGCCGGACGCCGTTGGGCGTTCTGGGCGTGATCTACGAAGCGCGCCCGAATGTCACGGTGGATGTGATCGCGCTGGCGCTCAAGTCGGGCAACGCGGCGATCTTGCGTGGCGGCAAAGAGATTCTCGCCAGCAATCGCGCGCTGATCGACGTGATCCGCGCCGCGCTGAGCGAGTCGGGTTTGGATGCAGCCATCCCACCCGACGCGATCCAGTTCATCGACAGCAGCGAACGTCATTACATCGATGAAATGCTCAAGCTGCATCACTACATTGATATGATCATCCCGCGTGGCGGCGCGGCGCTGCATCAACGCTGCCGCGAAAACAGCACGATCCCCGTGATCACGGGCGGCATTGGCATTTGTCATGTGTATGTCGATGCCAGCGCCGATCTCGATGCCGCGCTCAACATCATCTATAACGCGAAAACCCAGCGTCCGTCGGTGTGCAATTCGCTCGATACCGTGCTGGTGCATGAGGCGGTCGCGGCTGATCTGCTGCCGCGCGTGGTCGAACGCTTAGGCGCGGCGGATGTGATCTTCAAAGCTGAGCCGCGCGCGTTGGCGCTGCTGGCGGCTGATCCGCGCGTGGAAGCGGCGCAAGCCGATGATTTTGATACCGAATGGCTGGCGCTGATCCTCGGTTTGAAAGTGGTGGACGGCTTAGACGCCGCGCTCGATCACATTCGCCAGCACAGCACGCAGCATTCCGACGCGATTATGACGCGCACGCCCGCCCACGCCGATCGCTTCGTCAACGAAGTGGATTCAGCGGCGGTGTTCGTCAATGCCAGCACCCGCTTTAACGATGGCGGTCAGTTGGGTTTGGGCGCTGAGATCGCGGTCAGCACCCAGAAATTACACGCGCGCGGGCCGATGGCGCTCGAAGAACTGACCACCTATAAATGGGTGGTGATCGGTGAAGGGCATGTGCGCCCCTGAGGGCGGGCGCTGCTGGTTGGGCTAAACAATTGCGCGCGTGACCACGTTCCATCAAAGGATCATAGAAAACACATGGCATCCATCCTTTTGGTTGAGGATAATCAAGACTTGCGTCTTGTGCTGAAAATGGCAATTGAATCGCTCGGCTATGAAGTGGAGTCGGCGCGCGACGGACAAGAAGCGCTTGACCTGTTAGGACACAGCACGCCGCATGTCATGATCTGCGATATGACGATGCCGCTGATCGACGGCGCAACCGTGATCCGGCATGTGCGCGCGCTCGAACGCGATTACGAGCGCATGTATATGACTATCATCGCCATGAGCGGCACGGAATCCGACTCGGAGCCTGCCCACAACGCGGGCGCGGATTATTTCTTCACCAAGCCGTTTAACGTGACCGATCTCGATTCGCTGCTCAAGCAAATCGGTCTAGGCTGACCCCCACCCATGACGAAAACGTTAATCATCCTCAACCCGCACGCGGGCGGTGGGCGCGCCGGACGGGTGTGGCGCGAACTCGAACCGATCTTGTGGCATGAACTGGGCGAACTGGTGATCGCGGTCACGCAGCAGACCAATGAAGTCGCGCCGCATCTCGCCGCCGCTCATCTCGCGGGGCTGCGCCGCGTGATCGCCATCGG